>JAGLNZ010000217.1 GCA_023139225.1 Desulfobacula sp.
CTCTCTGTTGAATCTGTTTTCGAGGTATAGAGCCGGTCTTTCAAGATATCGAAATACAGAGAACTCATGGTCACGGTACAGAAGTGATACAATCCGTGATAGACGGGATGAAACTCAAAGGCATCATACCCATTGACCACCTTCTTTTTCAACAGTTCAAACTGATGCAGAGCCCACTGGTCCAGCTCATCCATATCAGCATAGGCAACCGTGTCTTTTTCCGGATCAAAATCAAAGAGATTGCCGAGCATATAGCGAATGGTATTGCGAATCTTCCGATAGGCGTCCGAGAGCTGCCGCAAAATTTCGTCCGAGATCTTAATATCGTCCCGATAGTCTTCTGAAGCAACCCAGAGCCTCAGGATCTCGGCGCCGAATTTTTTGATGATCTCTTCAGGGGCAATAACATTACCGATGCTCTTTGACATCTTCTTGCCCTGACCGTCGACAACGAACCCATGGGTCAGAACCCCTTTATAAGGAGGCGTCCCCCTGGTGCCGACAGCAGCAAGCAACGAACTCTGAAACCAACCACGGTGCTGGTCGCTTCCTTCAAGGTAGAGGTCTGCCGGGCTTGCCAGGTCGTCCCGTTCTTCAAGGACCGCGGCATAGCTCACTCCGGAATCGAACCAGACATCAAGAATGTCTTCTTCCTTTTCAAACTCGGGAGAGCCGCAGGCGTCGCAGGCGGCATCGGGCCCCAGAAAATCAACATCCTCATGACTGAACCAGGCGTCCGCGCCTTCTTTCATAAAGAGGGTGTCGATTTTCTCGTTTATCGCCTCGTTGTTTTTGACCTCGCCGCATTTTTTGCAATAAAAAACAGTGAGCGGAACACCCCAGGAACGCTGCCGGGAAAGACACCAGTCCGGCCTGCCCTCGACCATGCCGTAGATACGTTCCATCCCCCACGAGGGCGTCCATTCTACTTTTTTGATCGCATCAAGGGACTTCTGCCGGATCTCGTTTTTCTCCATGGCAATAAACCACTGCTCGGTCGCCCGAAAGATCACCGGTTTTTTACACCGCCAGCAATGGGGATAAGAGTGGGACAGATTTTCATTTTTTAATAAAAGATTTGAACTTGAAAGTCTCTCATTGATATTTTTATTGGCCTTAAAAATAAATTGCCCGCCAAAATGCTCTACATCCTTTGAAAACACGCCGTTATCTTCCACCGGTGAGTAACAGTCCAAACCATATTTTTTACCCACGATATGATCGTCCGCACCATGACCGGGTGCAGTATGAACGCAGCCGGTACCCGCTTCAAGCGTTACATGGTCTCCTAAAATAATCAATGAGTCCCTGTCATAAATCGGGTGTTTGCATTTTTTGTTTTCAAGTTGTCCGGATGAAAATTCTTTGATAATTGTATAATCTTCAATCCCAAAATCTTTCATTACCTGGTCTGTAAGATCTTTGGCAAGAATCAGAACCCCCTGATTCCGGGTTTTAACCGCCGCATAAATAAAATCCGGATGAAGACAGATACCTAAATTGGCTGGAATGGTCCAGGGGGTTGTGGTCCAGATTACTACGAAGATATCTTCTTGAATATCCCCAAGGATATCGGACAGATCATCTTTTACCGGAAATTTTACAAAAATGGACGGGGATGTATGGTCATGGTATTCAATCTCGGCTTCTGCCAGGGCTGTCTGGCAGCTGCAGCACCAATAAATTGGTTTTTTGCCTAAAAACATATCTCCCGAGAGAGCAAATTCTCCACATTCTTTTGCAATCCTTGCTTCATAGGGGTAATTCATTGTCAGATATGGCTCATTCCATTCACCCATAATACCAAACCGTTTGAATTCCTCGGTTTGAATATCCACAAACTTGGCAGCATAAGATCTGCATTCCCTTCTAACCTGAACAGCTGTCATCTCTTTTTTCTTTTTGCCAAGCTTTTTATCCACATTATGTTCAATGGGAAGTCCGTGACAATCCCAGCCCGGAACATACGGCGCATTAAACCCGGCCATTTGCCTGGATCTTATGATAATATCTTTTAAAATTTTATTGATGGCATGTCCCATGTGCAAATGACCATTTGCATAGGGAGGACCATCATGGAGAATAAAAGGTTTCCTGTCTTTGGATTGTTCTCTTAATTTCTCATAAATTTTCTTTTTTTCCCATTCTTTTAACTGCTGGGGTTCACGTTGCGGCAGATTGGCTTTCATGGCAAATTTTGTTGACGGCAGATTCAAAGTTTTTTTATAATCCATTATTCCTCTATTCCTCCGATATTCGGATCAGTTGATATTCAATAGTTGAACTGTTCTTTGTACGGCCAAACCGGTAAAATGTCAAGAAATTACAAATTTATCCATAGCAATCACATGTAAAAAATTCTACAGAAGACCAATCAACGATTCCCTGCAATCCCGCCTCCCTTCTTGGAAAACTCCTAAGATCCAAATTCTGTAATCTTATAAACTGATGTAAAAAATTAATAAAAAGGTGTTTCCAAAGATGGCCTTTATCCAATTTAGTTAAATGCCCAGCCAAGAATATGGTTATGTATAAAGTTTAGGCGAGGTATTTCCGTTCTACGAAGTCTATTCTCCAATAAAGTTATATGAAATTTAGTTTGAAAATTTGGATATTAAAAATACCAGCTTATTATATTGTTGCCACCCCTACATTTTTCTGATAGCCATTATTTATTGTTTGATTGGCTATTTTTTCATATTAACAAAAAAGCATAATCTTTTACTAATTCGGGATAAAAAGTGAAACACTATATAGCCATAGTGCTTTTAATTATAGCCATAGCTTTTACTACAACTTCTTTATTTGGTTTGGATACCAAAGCAGAAGAAACTATTCAAAAATCAACAGAAAAAATCTATATTCACAAAGAGGAAAGCAAGAGACCTTGGTGGTTAGGAGATATTCTAACTATTCTAACTATTGTGATAGGTGGGATGCTTATCGTCTGGCAAATGAGGAAGCAACATGAAACGGAGATTAGAGTACAAAAAGAAAACCACCGGGACAAACTTCGGTTAGAGGTATATCAAGAATTCTCAAACGTGTTAGATTTAGCCAGTCATAAAACCGTAAAGGATGGTTCATATGCTCGATTTATTCCTGCGCATCTAAAAATTTATAGAGATCAAATCGCTTCAAAAATAAATTCAACCCCTGTACAGGATAGAGCCCTACTTTTTCAACAATTTTATGAAGAGACCTACAGCTCTCACCTTAAATTACTCGGGTTATTTGAAAAATATGAAATTATAAGCCCAGAACTTGATATTTTTAAAATGGCTGTAAACGTTGCAATGCACGATCTAAGAGAATCGTTTTTCAAACTTCACAACATTTTGTTACGAATCCTACCTATGGATGTTGTTTCTTCTGACGGAAATAAGCAAGTAGTCAATGTGATAAGTCCAAAAGATTTCCAAATTGAACAGTTAGAAAAGTATGTTGACGCTTATTGCAATGCAAATAGCGATATGTGCGGTTATCTTTTTGACCTTAAGGTTGAGTTGCAAAACACTTTTTTAAAACACTTATTTGCTAATGAAGTTAAAAAACGAGAACCGTTAGATCCAACCGTAAAAGTCATCACAACAAAGCCGGTTGAAGTTGAGCGCCTTAGGAAATACTTTAATGACGATACTGATTGGGGTAAGATGCTAAAAAAGTTAGATGGCAATTTTAAAAAACACTAATAAGTCAATCAAACTATATAAATCAGAAACAACTCATATGATATTATTTTGCATTTAGGTTAATATATAAATCAGCCTATTTTCTGTGTTAATTGACTCATCCTTATAGGATATAAAATTTAGTAGAACTCGATATCTGATACTCAACTTAATAAAGTATCAAACTGAATCTTAGGCAGAGGTAGGGGAATATTGCCTTTTCACCCCTGCCGGAACACCTGCAATCTTTTTCAATCTACATGCGACCTTCCTACAAATTTACCCGTAAGATCCAGGCAAATCATGAAACCAGGAATAAAGGACAGAGCTTTTATTTGATTTTTGAAATTTGTTTCAGTTGAGATAAAGCTTTTTGGGCAGCTTTCCTTTGTCCTGCAAATCCGGATGCTGCGGTGAATGCAATCAAGGCCTTTTGAATTCGACCATCATTCCAGGCGGCATATCCCATCATGAGAAGAGCTCGACCCTTATGGCTGTTAAATTTTGACAATTGCTCATAGGTATCACAGGCGGAACTGTATTTTTTTTGTCCGAACAAAAGATTCGCCTTTATCTGCAAAAGACCAGGATCTTTTTTTATAGTCAGTCCTTTTTCTATCCACTCAAGGGCTGCTTCATTTTGAAACCCGTCCAAATATGCCCGGGATATTTTATTGACCTTATCCATAACCTGGTCCTGGATTTCTCCAGGGTTTGTCTGTTTTGTCAGCCAGATTTCATAGGTTTGAGCCGCTTTTAAGGGTATATCGCAGGCCAGATATAAATCTGCCATAAGGGCTGTTTCCTGTTGGGACAAAGGAGAAATAAAACTGTAAATGATGAAAGAAGCAAGCCCCTCTTCCAGTTGGTTTTTTCCAAGATAAATATGGGTCAGAGCTTTCCACCATTTAGGTTCCAAAGGATCGGCTTTTGTAAGAAAAAAAGCATAATTCAGAGCTTTTTTCTCCATTTTCAGGGTAAGGTATTGGTAAAGCAGTATTTCCTGCCATTTTTTCTTTTTTTTATCTGTAAATTTTTGGACCAGTTCTTCAATCCAGAACAGGGCCTGTCGATATTTTTCCAGGGAAAAAAGTATATTGACAAGGGTTTCTTTCCATTCAAGCTTGATATCCTCTGGATGGGCCAAAACCAGTCTATTAAATACTAAAAGTGCCTGGGTATAATTCTTTGTAAAGGTATGGCAAACCGAGGCATAATAAAGATGTTCAGCTTTTTTGTCTTTGCTTGATTCATATGCTTTGACAAAGGCCATGGCAGCTTTTTCCATTTCTTCCAGTTCATACAGGCACCTGGCAAGATTTACCCAGGCAGGGGTCAGGTCTGGTTTTTTTTCAACAGCCCGGTTAAAAGATATAGCGGCTTTTTTAACATGGGCTGAATTTTTGCTTTGCTGATCCAGCATGAGAAAACAATTGCCTAAAAGAAAATCAATATAATAATGATTATACCCTTTTTGATTCGTTTTTTTTTTATCTACTTCATGTTGCCTGGCCCTGAAAGCTTCCAGAACTGACACGGCCTGGTCAATCTTTTCCTGCTGAATCAGCCGGTTGGCTTTATTCACACAAAGGCCGGCGGCAAGGGGAAGCTCATTTGCTGCCAAAGTTTGAAATGGCAGCAAAATCAGTATTCCTATTATAATCAGGGCCTGTTTCATGGTTAGTCCAATTTGAATTTAATGGTGGTTTGAGCCAGTACAGGGACAGGATTACCCTCCACAGTGCCGGGTTTAAACTTCCATTGGGCCACACAATTGATAACACTTTTGTCAAACACCCCGGCCGGTTCTGATTCAACAATTTCAAGGTCTTTCACAAATCCGGATGTGGTGACTATGAATTTTATTTTTACCCATCCTTCAATATCCCGCCTGGATGCCCGCAAAGGATAGATGGGCGGTATTTTGGCAAGGGGTATTAAAGGTGAGTCCAGCTCACTTGCAAGATACTGCCCCTTGAGTGTAGGGGCGTTAAGAGTGAAATGCTCCAGCGGAGGCAAAACCAGGCTATCCATTGTCCCGGGGAGCTTGGGGTTCAATTCAAAGGGAAGTCTGGGTTTCAGGGTCAAGGGTTTTGGTTTGGAAATTATTGTCTGGTTTTTTATCTCATTCGGCTTTTTTTTCTCCTGTCTGGGTTCAGGCAGGTCTTTTTTTCTTACGGGTGATTCAGGCCGTTTGATACGTACAACCTGTATAGCCCTGATATTTTCCAAATCATCCGGTTTTTGAGGCACCTTTTGTATCATCCCGGGCATAATGCCGAATAAAAAGACATTCAGCAGTGTTGATAACAAAATAGCCAGGCCCCAGCCCGTCATATTTTTCAATTTCCCGGTTGCAGGCTTTGGAGGCAGGCCCCGGGACAAAGGAGGATTTCCCTGTTTCAAGACTTTATTCTCCCTTGGGAAGGCTTGCGGCAATGGATACATTTTGGGCCCCGGCCAGCTTGCAGGCATCCATGACCGTGATCACTTTACCGGTAAGGCTTTCCTTGTCAGCCACAATCACCACACTGCCTTCCGGATTTTCTGCCAGAGCCCGTTCTACATTGGCCCGAACCGCCCGGATATCTATTTCCCGCCGATCCAGGTGAATGGTATTGTCCCGTGTCACCCCGATAAGAATAAAGGCTTTGGCTTTACTGACAGCCGTGGTGGCAGCAGGTCTGGAAATATCTACCCCTGTTTCCTTAATAAAACTTGTGGTAACCAGAAAAAAAATCAACAGGATAAAGACCATGTCGATCAACGGGGCCATATTTAACTCAAGATTTTGTTTATTCGCTCGTCTTGCTGCAGATATATTCAACATTTAAAAATCTCCTTGCTACCCTGCTCTAATACCATGATTATATAAATCGTTTCAGATACATTCCTGTGGCTGCAATTCTGTTTTTAAGATTCTGGGCCCTTCGTTTGAGCCACCCGCTCATATAAAGGCCGGGAATGGAAACCATAAGTCCTGTCTGGGTTGTGATCAACGCCACAGAAATCCCGCCGGCCATCGCCCGGGCATTGCCCGTACCAAATAGTGTGATCACCTCAAAGGTATCCATCATGCCGATTACCGTGCCTAAAAGCCCTAAAAGGGGGGCTACGGCCGAAAGCATGGTAATAGCTGAAAGATATTTGTCCATGGAGCCGGTAAGCCTGAGAACAGTCTCATCCAGGATAAAATCATCCAGATCCCGATCAAAACTTCTGTGCATGAGAAATTCATTGACTAAAAGGGAATTGGCTCCTTTATATTTGGTTTCCGGCCAAAGGTTGTGCTTTACCAGCTCCCCGGCAGCTTTTCTGGAAATATTTTTTACATAAAGCCTCTGCATGAATATGACCCGGTTGAAAATCAGCACCCACATAACAAAAGAAACGATAAGAATAGGCACCATGACCACCCCGCCGGACCTGATATAGTTTGCTATATGATAAAAAAAATCTTCCATTTGTCGCCTATTGGCCGGACTCGCTTCTGATTTTAAATACCATATTGACAAATGCCACTGCTTTTTCCTCCATGGTGCCGATCTGGGTTTCGACCCTGCGGCTTAAAAGCGTATGGAAAAGCATGATGGGAATAGCAACTGTCAGCCCCAGCATAGTGGTGACCAAGGCCTCGGAAATCCCACCGGACATCATCCTTGGGTCACCTGCTCCAAAATAAGTGATAACATGAAAGGTATTGATCATGCCTGTGACCGTACCAAGAAGCCCTAAAAGAGGAGCAATGGCAGCCAGCATACCCAGAGTTGACAAAAATCGTTCTATTCGCGGGATTTCTCCAAGGATGGCTTCCTGAAGGACATTTTCCATGTCCTGGCGGTTCTGATCTCTGAAAGGAAGGGCAGTTAAGAGAATTTTTGGAATCAGCCTTTTCTTGTTGGATAAAAGCAGATGTTCGCATTCTGCCCAATTCTTTTGGGCCACAAGGTCCCGAAGTTTTGTCATTAAGGGTTCCACCCGGATCTGTTTAAAGGTAAAAAATATAATTCTTTCCACAAGGATGAGAAGGGCCAAGCCTAAGATGATAAGAATGGGCCAGATAATTGGACCGCCCTTGGGCACTTGTTCCACAAGGTTTAATTGATGGGTAAGCTGACGTAATGCACCACCCTTGGAAATATCCATGGGTACATCAAAACTTTCCCCCTTAAAATAGGCGGTTAACTTTGCGGCCATGCCGGGTGAAGGAAGTTTAGACAAAGCAAAGAGTCTTTGGCTTTGCTCCGAATAAAGCAGAAAACCAATCTCCTGCTTTGATTCCGATGTTTTATCAAGCATATAAACCCCGGTAAAATTGCCCAGGGTCAGGACCCGGGCTTTTTGTTCCCTGCCCTGTCGGTCGATGATGTCTGAAATTGTGATTTTAACCTCTCCCGAGGACTTAATTTCCTCAAAAAGGGTATCCGCCATTTTTGTGATATCATCCATGGACGGAAATTTTTCCTGGTTGATCATGGGATTTAAAAATTTGTGGCGTTCTTTTTTTAGAGCGCTTTGAAGGCTCTGGACCAATAAATTTTCAAGTTCCTTGGCATTTATCTTAAGAAACCCTGCCAATTCCCGGTTCACAACATGAGATTGTGACAGGTCTTCTTTAAGCTTAACCTGGATTACCTTAATCTGTTGAATGCGTTCTTTAATACCCATGTTTTTTTGTTTCAGGTTTTTGTTCCTTGCCTTTAAACTTGTAATAGCTGCTTTCAA
>JAGLNZ010000218.1 GCA_023139225.1 Desulfobacula sp.
CCATATTATCCAAAACTTTTTCACACCTGTCTCCTTATTGTTTTGCAATCCGGCCTAAAGGCAATGAGATTAATTCCATAGGCCGTCTTTTGGCTGCCATTTCCATACTCTTTTCCAAAGCAAAAATATAAGCCTCATCAAGGACAAGCCATTGATTTTCTGCCACATTGAACCTGGCCGCAGATTTCTTATCAAGGGAAAGAAAAAATATTGAAACTCTGCCAAGCCTGAAAATATTGCCCAGCACTTCATTTTCACCTAGTTTGATCTTTTCCTGGTATACTTCAATGGTATTACCGTATTCCGCCTCCACAGCTAAAGCTTCCATGACTTTTCTGCATTTTTCCGCAATGCTTACATCAATATCCTCCATCACGTCCTTGAGCTTTTTTAATCTAATATTCCGCTCTTTTTGCAAAAATGGCGCATCATTTTCAACCAGAGTGACAAGCCGTGCCTGGACTGAGTTAAGAAAGGGCAGCATCTCCTTTTGAATACGCAGGCTTTCAAGTTTCTGTCTTTCAAGGGATTTGTTCAGATCCCTGTTTTTCAGTTCTTCTTTGAGCAAGTTCCGGTTTGTGGTAGTAAGGGCCTCATTTTCCAATAAAAGCTTATCATAAAAAATAGTCAATTCAGCCTTTTGAACATTCCACTTTTCTGCCTTTTCCTGGGTGTCCTGCCAAGTGTCAATGGATTGTTTTACCGGCTTTTGCATCTTTTTGTCACTATCAGCAAAACCCGGAATTATCCAGACCATTACCAGAAGCAAAACCATACAGGGAATGAACCATCTTAAGGTGCCATCTTTTCCAATATTTATAATACCTGGTGTTGATGTTTTTCCTGATTCTATCGATTTCATTCTATGATCCCTTCTATATTCACTAAAAATTCATACTGATGCCGCAAAGGAACCTGATTCCATCATCAGGATATCCGTAATGGACATCATAATCTTTATCAAAAATATTAATCACATGGATAAAAAAATCACAAGGACAAGTAAAAAAGGACAAAGGCTGAATCAGCTTAATATCGGTTGTGGCATAGCCGCTGATTTTTTCGCTTTCCTTATTGTCTGTATCCGTAAACTGACGGCTGTAGGCCCGGGTCATCGCCTCCAGGCGTATACCGGATTTCAATTTTGCCTTGACAGTCACTTTCAGGGTGTGGGCAGGGGCATAGCTTAATTCTTTTTGGTTATCCTTGTTCTCGGTCTGCTGCCAGATATAATTGATATCCAGACTAACCTTATTGTCTAACTTGAGTTTTAAACTGGTTTCAAGCCCCTGTTTCCAGGCATGATCAATATTAGCTGGCCGAGTGATCAAATCTGTGCCTCGTGTATATTTGATAAGATCCCAGGTATCGGTACGGAAAAAAGAAATTTCAAACTGGTTCTCGTCCATAAAGGTATGTAATAAAGACAGGTTAAAGCCCAGGATTTTTTCCTTGTCAAGATCCAAATTTCCCCGGACCTGATCCATTGAACCGTGACTTGGCTGATATAACTGACCAAAGGTGGGTATATTCTCAGAAAACCCTGCAGAGGCTTTAATCAGAGTATGATCAAAAAAGGCATAGCTCACCCCCATATTCCCGGCCGGAGAAACACCAAAATCATTGACATAATCACCCCTGAGCCCAAAGGTCACCACAACGGGATCATATCTTAAATTCTGCACTCCGTGGACAGACAGGACATGACGGTTATGGCTGCCGGTCAGGGTGTGGTCTATATAATTATTTTCATAGATCGTGCCAAACCGGTATTCCTTTTTTCCTTTATCATCGGATTGGAAAAAATCGGTTCCCACACCCATTGTATAAGCATCCAGGCCAGCCATAGCACCGCTGTCAGCCTTATCTTCCAGCCGGGTCATATGGACATAGGCTTTAACATCATAGTCTGTTTGTTCTTTAAGAATTCCTTTGACCTTAAAATCAAGACTTGCCCTTTCATATTTCTGGAAGGCATTGGGGGTGGGATTATAGGCCGGTCCTGCCACACCATGATTTGACACATAGTATTTCCCATTAACCTGCAATCCGGACATGGAATTATCTGCTTTATTCCAATTAAAACTGACATATCCCTTATCCAGTTGACTATTGTCCTTTTTTCCTTGCTTGTGACCATATCCCGCCGCCAGAAGGGTATGGTTTGCACCCTCATCCATTTTTACGGACCCGCTCATGTTTATCAGGCCAAAAGATCCGGATGAAAAGCGGATCAGACCCTTTTTACCTCCAGGTTTTTCAGCAAGTTCAGCCTGTTTATCTTTTCGACAGTCTGTTTTTCCTTTTTTGAGTTCAATATAAATAGCACCGGCACTGCTGCCGGGACCAAGCCAGGTGGGGACCGGGGGTTTGAAAACCGTTATTTTCTTTACAATATCAATGGGAATGCTGCCCAGATCAATGCCACCATATTGTCCGGTGTTCATTGGTCTGCCGTCAATCAGGACCAGAACACTACCTGAACCCCCTCCCCCCCGGATGGAAATTCTGGCTCCCAATCCTGTTGACACAGGTTTTATATCCACCCCGGTCATACTGGCCAATACCTCATACACCTGGAGGAAATTACGCTGGTGTATCTCTTTTTCTTCCATGCTGATTGTAAGGTTAGGGCTTTTTTTTATGTAATCATCGACTTTCTGGCTCACAACTATGACCGATTCCAGGGTTTCGGTCCGGCCTGGGCTTTTGGCCCAGGCATTTCCAAAGATCATGTATGGTAAAAATAAAAAAACAAAAAAAATCAAGACAGTTTGAGTAGAAAAATAATTATTTGGCATATATTACCTGTTTAATTAATTGTTAGAATACAGGCCCGTTTAATTAATTCATCCTTTGTTATGACATCCACCTTACCTAAAAACTAAAAATCCCAGAACCGTAAACATATTACGATCCTGGGATGTCCCTTTTTTATCCAATAGATCCTATGGGAATGCCGGCGTTGCCATGCACGGTTTCCCTATGTTTTATCAGGCAGGTCTTCTGATTTTCGGATCATCCTCCTGCTGCGCCTTCCCATTATATCAACAGTGGCATTGTTGCAGCAATTGTCCCCGATTACAGCGGCGGGCCCATTTCCGAATCACACGGAATTCCCTATTAAGCCTAAGGCACCGGATAAAGCATGTTTGTGGTACAAACTAAGAAAAAAAAAGTCAAGAAAAAAAGGCGGCCAGCTTATTATATTTTTACGATATCAACGTTTAACGGACAACCTGATTACATAGCGATCTGATTTTTCAAAGGGAAGTTGATAATGATTCATTTTTAAATCAAATTTTCTTAACATGGCGGGTTTAATCTCCCGGTCGGCATGCTTTCCTTTCATCGCATAGATGGTACCTTCTTTATTTAATAAAGGGAAAGCCAGCTGTAAAAAACCTGAAAGTTCTGTAAAGGCCCGTGATATGACGGCATCAAACTTATTTTTATATAATTCATTTTCATGCAGATCTTCAACTCTTGAATGAATGGCATCAATATCAGTCAACTGTAAGGTACGTATCACATGTTTTAGAAAATTGACTTTTTTTCGAGAGGAATCTATCAGGACAACTTTCAAAGACGGTTTCATGATTTTAATGGGAATGCCTGGAAACCCTCCCCCGGAACCCATATCAATAATGGAATGTTCGTTTCCAAGACAAAAACCTGCTGCCATGGAATCGATAAAATGTTTTTCAACAATTTGCAAAGGATCTTTAATAGCGGTAAGATTTATTTTTTTATTCCAGGCCATCAGTTCTTTTGCATGAATGGCCATCAAGTCCGCCTGAAATTCGGAAACCTTGATTCCCAAATCATTTAACCCGTCCTTTAAGTGATTTTTAAATTCCGGTAAGGTTTGTTTTGAAAAAATACTCACAATTGATAATTTTTACTTGACATATTAACAGTTTAAATATAATATATTCGCTTTCATAAGCTAAGTTTAACTTCGGGTTCACATTAACAAAATCGCAATAATTTAGCAATATAAAAATACGGCAGAGCCTTTGGTAACAATTGCGTTCAAAAAATATATGAAGGCAAATTTTATATTCATAAGGATGATTTTAAAATGATTAGAGATTTAGAAAGAGTAAGAAATATTGGCATCAGTGCTCATATTGATTCCGGTA
>JAGLNZ010000219.1 GCA_023139225.1 Desulfobacula sp.
AGCTAAAATAGGGGCCAGGGTAACACTATCTGATTCAAATGAAGTTTCGATAAATATTATAGGGGGGAAAGGGGTTGGAACAATAACAAAACCGGGCCTTGAGCTGCCTGTGGGAGAGCCTGCCATTAATCCCGGACCCCGAACCATGATCCAAAACGCGGTGGAGGATGTTTTTGCCCGGTTTAATATTAAAGATAAACAGGTGGATATTGAAATTTTTGTTCCAAAGGGTGAAGAACTTGCAAAAAAAACCCTTAATGCACGGCTGGGAATTATGGGGGGCATCTCCATTTTAGGTACCACCGGCATTGTCACCCCCATGTCCCACGATGCCTATATTGCCACCATTAAATCCAGCATTTCAGTGGCAGCCGCCAAAGGGTTGGCGTCTCTTGTATTTAGCACGGGCAGACGAAGTGAGCGGTTTGCCATGGAAAAATTTAAAGACCTGGATGAAGAAGCCTTTATCCAGACCGGGGATTTTTTTAAGGCATCCCTTGATATGGCAGTGATGCAGCCTGAAATTAAAACCATTATTTATACGGTTTTTTTCGGCAAAGCCGTGAAAATGGCCCTGGGGTTTGAACATACCCATGCGGCAAAGTCGAAATTGACCTTGAAAAAACTGTCCAAATGGGCTGTGGATATCACAGGGAGCCGGGATATTGAAAAGCTGATTGGTGGGGCCAACACGGCCCGTCATGCCTTTTCATTTATCTATCCTGAATACCCGGAACTGATCTGCCATGTGGGTAAAAAAATAAAAGAGAATGCAAAAAGATTTTCAGACAATGAACTTAAGATCAGGGCCATTATCTTCGATTTTGACGGAAATATTGCATTTGATTCAACTTCAGAGCCATGCAATTAAACTCCAGGAGTTTCCTATGAAACAATACATTGGCGCAATTGATCAGGGCACCACCAGTACCCGGTTTATTATTTTTGATAAACAGGGCACCATTATCAGCACAGGCCGGAAAGAACATGATCAGATTTGCAAAAAACCCGGCTGGGTGGAGCATGACCCGGTTCAAATATGGGAAAATACAAAACTTGTCATCAACCAGGGCCTTGAAACAGCAGGAATCCGTGGAAATGATCTGGCAGCCATCGGGGTGACCAACCAGCGGGAAACCGTTCTTGCCTGGGACAGGCATACGGGAAAACCTTATTTTAACGCCATTGTCTGGCAATGCACCCGGACCCATGATATCTGTGACAAACTGATAAAGGATGAAGGTCAGGATCGGTTTAAACAAAAGACCGGCCTTCCCGTTGCCACCTATTTTTCAGGGCCGAAAATCAAATGGTTGATGGATAACATTCCCGCTGTAAAAAAGGGCGTTAATAAGGGAAATGTATTGTTCGGCACCATGGACACCTGGATAATCTGGAACCTGACCGGCGGGCCTGACAGCGGCATCCATGTGACAGATGTTACCAATGCGAGCCGTACAATGCTGATGGATCTTGAGACCCTTGAATGGGATGAAAACATCCTGTCTGTTTTTGAAATTCCAATACATACCCTTCCCAAAATCGTACCGTCTTCTGATGATAAGGCGTATGGAACAACAAAGAAGGAGGGACCGTTTGAGGCTGCCCTTCCGATTGGCGGGGCTCTCGGAGACCAGCAGGCCGCCTTGTTCGGTCAGACCTGTTTTGAACCGGGAGAGGCTAAAAATACCTATGGAACCGGCTGTTTCTTTCTGTTTAACACAGGGGAAACCATTGAATTTTCAGATCATGGTCTTTTAACCACCCTGGGGTATAAGATCGGCAGCCAAAAGGCCTGTTATGCCCTGGAAGGCTCCATTGCCTATGCCGGGGCCCTGGTCCAGTGGATAAGAGATAACCTGGGACTTGTGAAAAACGCCTCAGACATTGAAGACCTTGCCCGAACCGTGGAAGATAACGGGGATGTCTATTGTGTCCCTGCCTTTTCAGGACTTTTTGCCCCTTATTGGCGGTCTGACGCAAGAGGGGTGATAGCAGGGTTGACCCAGTTTGCAAACAAGGGACATCTGGCACGGGCCGTTATTGAATCAACCGCATTTCAGACAAAGGATATTGTGGATGCCGTTAAAAAAGATTTTAAAAAGACCATAGATCTCAAACACCTGAAGGTGGACGGCGGCATGGTGACAAATCAATTATTGATGCAGTTTCAGGCTGATATTTTGGATGTTGAGGTGATCCGTCCTAAAATTGCTGAAACCACGGCTCTGGGAGCCGCCTATGCAGCAGGGCTTGCCGTGGGATTCTGGTCAAGCCAAAAAGACTTAAAGAAAAACTGGGCCGTTCACTCGAAATTTTACCCTGCAAAAGATGAGGCCTGGAGAAAAAAGCACTATTCAGGATGGCAAAAAGCGGTTCAACGAACCTTTAACTGGACAAGCCATCATGCCTGAAAAGAAAAAATTTGAAACAGATGTCATTATTATCGGCGGTGGCGTTACCGGAACCGGCCTTGCAAGAGATCTTGCCTTCAGGGGGATTTCATCCATTGTTCTGGAAAAGGACACGATCAATTCCGGTGCTTCCGGCAGAAACCACGGCCTTCTTCACAGCGGGGCAAGATATGTATCTTCTGATCCCGTGTCAGCACTGGAGTGTAAAAAAGAAGGGGATATTTTAAAGAAAATAGCCCCTCACTGCATTGAAGAGACCAACGGGCTTTATGTGGCCACCCGAAATGATAAAGAAGATTATATTGCCCTTTTTCCAAAGCTTTGTAAAAAGATAGGGATTCCCTGTGAAAAATTGACTGTGAAACAGGCCCTGGAACTTGAACCCGGTCTTTCAAATAAGATTGTGGCAGCCTTTAGGGTGGAAGACGCCTCGGTTGACCCCTTTCATATCAGTCTTGAAAATATGAACCAGGCCATTGAATACGGGGCCAGGTATTTTAATCACTGCCGGGTCACAAAATTGATTATCGCATCCAGGGCCATTGAAAAGGTAGTGGCCCAGGATCTTGTAAATAAAAGAATTTTTGAAATCAAATCTAATATTGTAGTGAATGCGGCAGGGGCATGGGCAGGCGAAATAGCAAAACTTGCCGGGATTCACGTGGACATGATTTATTCCAAAGGCAGTCTTTTGATCACCCATAACAGGATCACCAGCCATGTCATTAACCGGTTGAGAATTCCTTCTGACGGGGATATCCTTGTTCCCGGCGGCACGGTTTCCATTTTCGGAACCACATCCATACGAGTTGACAGTCTTGAAAAGATTCGTCCTTCCATTGAAGAAATTGATTCTTTAGTAAACCAGGCAAAAGCCATAGTACCCGGGCTTGAAAACACAAGGTATATCAGGGCCTATGCCGGCGTACGGCCCTTAATCGGCCAAGAGGGTTCCGGCCAAAACGGTTCAGGTGGTGACAGGTCTGTTTCAAGGGGGTTTTCCCTGATGGATCACAAAGAACATGAAATCAATAATTTTATCACTATTACCGGCGGTAAAATGACAACATTCAGGCTGATGGCCCAAAAAACAGCAGACCTGGTTGCAGGGAAAATAAATAATACAGCTAAATGCCGGACTGCGGTCAAACCTTTGTTATCCAAGGCCCCCAGCCAGATGACGGAAGCCGGAGTGTCCTTTAAGCTCTGGGCAGACAAGGGCAAAAAAGATGATATCACCATGTGTGAGTGTGAAATGATTTATAAAAGCCAGTTTCAACAATTGATATCATGGCTTAAGGAAAACAGGAAAAGCGCTGATCTCAATGCCCTTCGCATCCACTCCCGGCTGGGCAAGGGAGCTTGCCAGGGAACCTTTTGCAGCCAGCGGGTCACAGGATTCATGTATGATGAAAATTATCTTAAAGAGGATGAGGGGATTTATAATATAAAAGATCTTCTCCGTGAACGGTTTATCGGGCAGCGGCCGGTACTGTGGGGCGATCAGCTCTCCCAGGCAGAGCTTTGCGAAGCATTGTACTGCGGATTTTACGGGCTTGAGCTTGAAAAATAATAAGGAATGAGTTTTTAATGGCATCTTTCCAGCATATTGAAACAGATTTGTTCATTATCGGTTCAGGCATGGCCGGCATGTCAGCCGCTCTTTTTGCCGCAAACCGCAATATTAACGCTGTGGTTTCCGGTGGTGCAGGCGGGTTCGAATATTCAAGCGGTCTTCTGGATCTGTGGGGGGCGTCTTTAAGCCAAAAGGGACAAATTACTAAAAAGCCCTGGGACATGCTTTCAATGATTTCTGAACTAATGCCTCTTCACCCTTATGCAAATTTAAAAAAGGAGATGCTAAAGCAGGCGTTTTCAGAACT
>JAGLNZ010000022.1 GCA_023139225.1 Desulfobacula sp.
AAGAAGGTGTATTTGCTAAGATCCTTAAAGGAGGAATAATTAAAGTGGGCGATAAAATTGTACGGGTCAACAAACAAATGGTATAAGATAAGGACGTATTTCAAGGGAAATTCATGGGTTATAAAATTGAGTTAAAAGATGCCGTTAAAGGCTATACATATGATCAGGACAAAATCGTGTCTCCTGAAGAGACTGTGGCAAATTTTAAAGAAAAAACAGCCGGGCTGAATCTTGATATTTTAAGCCGGACCCGCAGGATTGATAACGGACGGTTGGATATACCGGTTTTTTTCAGTGAATGCGGTGCTGATGCCGAAAATATAGTCGGCACTAAAAAACAAATGGGCAAAGGCGGAACACCAGAGCAGGCAGAAGCCAGTGCAGTGATGGAGCTTGCGGAACGGTTCAGCTTTTTTTCTTTTGTGAAAAAAGAAGAGCACTTTTTTTATTCAACCCCAAAAGAACTGGGAGAAAAAGCCCTTTCCTATGACCAGATTATAAAATCTGTCCATGATAACAAAGAAGAGGCCTTAAAAGTAAAACCAATCTTTGATGAGCTGCCCTTAAAATGGACCAAAGGATATAATCTAACCAAAAAACAAGAAGTTTTGATCCCCTTTAACTGGTTCTATATGATTAATGAATTTAACGGGCCCAGCGCCGGGAATTGCACGGAAGAAGCATTAAGCCAGGGGCTTTGCGAACTGGTCGAACGCCATACGTCTTCCGTTGTCAGCCATGAAACCTTGAATGTACCCGGCATTAACCTTGACTCTTTTACTGATCCCCTGGTCATTGAAATTCTGAATAAATATAAAAAAGAAGGCATAAAGGTTTATGCTTCAAATTTTTCCCTGGATACGGGAATACCCACCATTGCTATTCTTGCCTGGGACCCTGCCACATTTCCTGACATGAGTGAAATCGTCTGGACGGCAGGAACATCGCCCGACCCTCAAAAAGCCATGGGCCGTGCCCTTACGGAAACAGCCCAGCTTGCAGGAGACTTTAATTCAGGCTCCAATTATGTGGCAAGCGGCCTGCCCAAATTTACCAACATTGAAGATGCCCGGTTTATCACCCATCCTGAAAAAATTATCAACATGGACGACTTACCTGACCTTTCAAACAATAATATTAAGACTGAGGTGGAAAACCTGATCCGGACACTGGATAAAAAAGGATATCAGGTGCTTGCCATCAGCACCATGCATGAAGCGCTTGAGATTCCGGCGTTTTATACGATTATTCCCGGAGCTCATTTCAGGGAAAGAGCTGTTGCAGCCAGCGTGGGCATGTTTTCCGCCAGATTAATTACGGAAAGTTTTGATCCTGTCCAGGCCCTGTCAAGGCTGGATGATCTGGAAAAATCTTTGCCCGGCAAATACTATACAAGCTTTTACAAGGGATTGATGCTCAACGCCGTTTATGATTGGCCCGCCGCTTTAAAAGAATTTGAAACCGCCCTGAACCAGGATCCTGAAAAGCTGAATATGCCCGATATCTATTCCCACATGGGGGCATGCTTAAAAGACCTTGAACAATATGAACGGGCTATTGAGACCTGTAAACAAGGGCTCAAAATTGATGAGCAGCGACCGGATATGTTTAACACCATGGGCTTTTGCCATTTTATGCAAAAAAACCATAAAACAGCCATTACCTGTTTTGAAAATGCACTTGAGGTGGACCCGTCCCTTGCTATCAACTATGCCAATATCGGTTCAAACTACAGGGAATTAGGCGAGATTAAGCTTGCCGTCAAATATTATGAAATGGCCCTGAAAATAGATCCGTCCATTACATTTGCCAAAGATAATATTGAAAAATTAAAAAACAAATAGATTTATCCAAACAGGCTGATAATTCCAGCCCCTGTTATCATAATAATACCACCTGCAAAACCAAGGCTTTTGATTTTCTCTTTAAAAACCAGGATGCCGATCAACATGGTAATCAATACTCCCAGCCGCCTTACAGAAGATACATATGCCACAGGACCATAACTTATGGCGGTATAGTATGATAAAACGGTTAATGTGCTGAAAAAGGCCGGCCAAAGTGTCTTTTTTAGTTTGGAAAAAGCAAAATTGCCCTTATCTGACCAGGCGGCAAAAGGAAACAAAATAATAGAAATAAGCCCCATCTCCGTCATTCCCCAGAACAATGCATCGGTTTGTTTTACACCGATTTTATGAAAGCTTGAACTCAGTCCCCAGAGGCAGGCCACCGCCAGCATCATCATGGAACTCTTATCCTTGAAAACACTTTTAACCGGGGACAAAAACCCGTCCCAGGTTTCAATATTGAGGATATAAGAGCCGAACACTACGACAAGAACACCTGAAATACCGGTTATTGACAAATTTTCATGGACAAGAACAGGGGTCACAAACAGCTGGATCACCGGGATAAAGCAGAGCATGGGAATAGTTTTTGACAGATCACCGTTTTTAATGGCCCAAAGGTATAACACCGTTGCCAGGGAATCCAGAATTGCCGCAATAATCAAAACCCGGACAAATGATATTGTGATGGTGTGATAGTTTAAAAAAATAACATTAAGGCTAAGGATGATAAGGAACATGAAAAAATTAAGCCCCCAGCTCATAAACGCTGAAGAAAGCTCTTTTCCGGCCTTTTTTATGGCAAATTCCCTTAAGCTAAGGGTGATGCTCGATATCAGTGCAAAAACAAACCAATTCATCGCACCTATTTATCATTCATTCAGCTTAAAAGAAACCTCTGATCATCCTGACACCATGGTTATCGCAAATAAAATTGCAATATCTGCGATAACCATACTATAAAAAAATCCTCCGGCTATTTAAATCCCTGCTCTTTGTGTTTCATGGCAATAGTTTGGGCCAAATTTTCAAGCGCTTTAAGATTATCCTCTGACGGTAAGCCTTTGGCAAGAACAGGCTCGATAACTTCTACTTTAAGATTAGGAATCATCCCTGCCAATATTTCTACGGTCTTACCTCCCCACCCATAGGAGCCGATAATGGATAGAAACTTGGCTTTAGGACGTAATGCATTAGCCAGATAAGCACCATAAACGACGTTAGGGTGAGGCCCTGCAAGAACCGTTGGAGTACCAATAACGATTGTTCCGGCATCAACGAGAGCTATTGCAAGTTTGCCTATATCCGTCACGGCCAGATTAAACTGCTCAACGCTGACACCATTCTCCACAAGCGATGAAACAAAAAAATCGACCATTTTTTTTGTACTATTATGCATTGAAATATAAGGTAAAACCACCAAGTTCTTTGATGGCCCTTCTATCCAGTCTTTATGGGCATCGATAATAAAGGATGGCCTTGGATAAATAGACCCGTGACTGGGGGCTATGACAGCAATGTCGTATGATGTAATTTTTTCCAGATTTTTCTTGATCATATTTCTAAAGGGCATCATGATCTCGGCATAGTAACGTTTCGCTGCCTCGTAAACACG
>JAGLNZ010000220.1 GCA_023139225.1 Desulfobacula sp.
TGAGCACCAATATCAGGGTGATGCGTCAGTTGACAGAGTCTGTACGGGATGATGAATGGAAGGTCGTCACTTCTGTACTATGGAAAAAATGTTCCTCGGAAATTGTTGATGTCAGCCCGGCAAACAACCAAAAACATTCATTTGGAATGGCCGTGGATCTGGGAACGACCTCTATCGTTGTTTATATTGTGGATATGGCCGATGGTGCCATATTAAGTGCTGCATCAGGTCATAACCGTCAAGCAGCATGTGGTGATGATGTCATCAATCGTATAGTCTGTTCTGAAAAAGATGGTGTAAAAAAATTAAAAAAGATGGCTATTGCTACTATCAATGATTTGACAAAACAGGCCCTCGCTTCAATTAATGCAGACCATAAACAGATTGAGAATATTGTTATATCCGGAAACACAACCATGACGCATTTGCTTTTGGGAATCGAGGCAAAATATATTCGAAGAGAGCCCTATATTCCCACAGTTTCAGAATTTCCGATTATTAAAGCCGGTGAAATCGGATTAAAGGCAGCAAATTATGCAGGTGTTTTTGTCATGCCCGGACCTGCCAGCTATGTGGGTGGGGATATTGTTTCGGGTATACTATATACCGGGTTTAATCAGTTTGAAGATCTTACTCTTTTTATTGATATTGGAACAAATGGAGAAATTGTCCTGGGTAATAATGAATTTCTTATGACCGCTGCCTGTTCTGCAGGCCCTGCCTTTGAAGGCGGAGGCATCAGATGGGGTATGCGGGCAGAAGAAGGAGCCATTGAAAAAATCATCCTTGACCCTAAAACCTTTAAACCGGAATATTCAACGGTTGAAAATAAAACGGCAAGAGGTATTTGCGGATCAGGTATGATTGATCTTTTATCTGAAATGCTGCTCAAAGGTGTAATCGGTCAGGATGGCAAATTTAGAATTGAAACTGATCACCCAAGATTAATTTTATTCAATGAAGAACCTGCTTTTATTATTGAATTTGCCGATAATATTGATTCAGATGAAGATATTATTTTCACCCAGTCGGATATAAAAAGTCTGATTCTAAGCAAGGCTGCCGTCTATGCCGGGTTCAGCATCCTTGTTGAACAGGTTGGAATGGATTTTTCTTCCATCAGCCAGATGATTATCACCGGAGGGTTTGGACAATACCTTAACATTGAAAAAGCCATAACCATAGGATTGCTTCCGGACATTGAAAGAGAAAAATTTAAATATATGGGAAACAGTTCCATAGCCGGTGCATATATGGCACTTTTATCCAATACCTATCGTCAGCAAGCTATCGCTATTTCAAACGCCATGACATATCTTGATTTTTCAAGCAGTAATTCGTTTATGGAAGAGTTCACGCGAGCTCAGTTTTTACCCCATACCGACGCAAATTTGTTTCCAAATGTTCTTGCCAATTAAAATAACTAAAAAGTTAATATCAGGAGCTGAATAATCTGTTATTCAGCTCCTTTCTAATTATTTTAATTGAGTAATTACTTGTTTTAATGCAGAAAAATCATCTTCATTGGGATGTCCGACAGCCTGATCTGCATCAGCAATCCATACTGGTGGTTCAGGTTTTTGCTTCACTTTTTCCAATACTTTTGGATTTACCTCGCCCTGACAGGTAAAAATACCGGCAATATCCGCTTCATTTGTAAGACTAATGGCATGATTAGTTGCATTTTTCACATGGTCGGACCCTGCTGCTGCCCCGTGTGTTGCAAATAAAAACAGTCGGTCGCCCTTTCCCGTTTTTGCCAGATACTCACTGGTTTTTGGATCGGGTTTTCCAGCCATCAGCCAGAATCCAACTGCTGTTAAATCATATCCTTGGCTCGAAGGTGCCTCATCAACAGGGAAAATATCGGTTTCACCCTCCATACCTTCGTAAATTGTATCTGCAAGTTTTTTGGTATTTTCTGACTGACTGGAATAAACAATCAATGTTTTCATTTATTTTTCTCCATTATTAATTATTTTAATCTGGGAACATACCCGATGTCACCCAATGCAACACCTGTGTTTGACAATAATTACAGCAAAATTTATACCAAAAAAATTTTAATCGTTAAAAAAAACAGGCAATCATTAAAAATAATATTTAAGGGACAGTACGATTTTGGCCATATTAATTTTTTCACCATATTCGGTTTTGCCTGCCCCGAAAAGTAATCTGGTTTTCAGGTCTAAAGTAAGGTTTGTAAGCGGGGAATAAGTAATCTGTGGGGTTATGGATGCGCTTTGATCATTCAAGTTATAAATAAAAGTTATTGCCGGTACAAAATATAAAATACCAAAGGGATCTTTTTGGGAAATTTTTAAATACAGATAATCACGCATGGCGGCCTGTTGATTATAATAAGCCGCATATGTTTTACTTTTTAAAATGGCTGTTTTGCTTGATGTATTTAAATACTGGTTATACCCTCTTTCTATGAATGTGAGATAATTTTCGTATTCCAGGTTCGAATATCCTTGTCCATTTCGATAATATTCTAATATATAAGTCGTCTCCAGGGTTGAAAGATAGCGCAGACCCAATAAAAAATTAAACGCCGTGTACTCAGACCCACTGATATTCCCAAGCTCATCAATAATATATTGCTGATAGCCGTCAATTAAAGCAGCATCCCCGTGAATTTCAAAGGAAGGTGAAAGATTTTTAGAAAAATCAATCCCAAAGCGGTTATTCAGATTGTCACTGATTAAAAACATGAAATCAATATCTGTATCAAAGGTAAAAAAATAAAATTTCCCCCCCCAAATGAGTTCATCTTCTGGACCAAGTTCTTGATTAATATCCCTGTTAACCGGCATTAAAACAGGTGTAATGGCAATAGTTTTTATAAAGCCTTTCATACTCTTGATATAATCTGCGCTTAAGGAATAATATCCTTCCAAAGTTGCATCAGGATTATCAAGATCCTTTGGCCTGGCAAAGAATGCACTAGGGCTGAACGCATATCCTTTTCCCCATTTATGCACTTTTTTCCCTGCATCGAATGCCCATAAAAAAGAAGGCTGAAAAGATATATAAGCCTCCTCAGCCTTTTTTTCAGATTCCCATTTTTCATCGTCATTATAATAGAAAAGACCGTTGAAACGCCCATATAATTTAATGCTATCCTTCTGGTACTGGCCCTCAATTGTAAGATCAAGATCTGTCTGCCAGGCTGTATCCTCTTTTTTATTATCCAGATATTTCTGTTTAAATAAGAGGGCATCCCGGTTAAAAATTCTTAATGTTTCTTTTGTTTCAATATCGACATTTATGGAATATGGTTTTTTTTCAATTTCCTCAATTTTAAAATCAAGATCCAGATCATCCAAACCAACATTGATATCTTCCGGAGTATTTTCCAGGATGTTTTCTGAAAATGCTAATCCATTAAAAAATATTGTTACAAACCAAATGGTCAGAATGACAAAAACCTGTCTCATAATTATCGCAACCCATCAATTTTTGACATATAGTTCAGGCTGAATATTTCATCGGCAAGCTCTTTTTTTTTAACATTTGCAAAAACAATATAAGACTTATACCCCTTGTAAAGAGGGCTGTCTGTTTCAATAATTGAAGGCCGGATGATATCATTGCCAAAATTCTTAATTTTTTTAAAATAAAGATTTTTGATTAACATCCCGGATGCTGCATAGCATTCAATCTTATTGGGAAGCAGTTGTGCAGAATCAATGAACATGGTAACGGTTTCATAGGCTACATTTTTTAGCTTAGCCTTTAAATACAGGGTATATCCAATATCCGTTGTTTCGATTTTTTCACAATTGTATTCAGCACTGTAATCTACCCGCATAATATCAGAGTTGTTAAATACTCCCCCTGTCACGGATTGAAGACTTGTTATTCTAATCGGTTTTCCAACATTCGGGATATATAACCACATATTGTCAGCAATACGCAGGGTACTGCGTCCCTTTTCACTGGCAGGTGAAAGAAAAACCGATGCGATTTTATCTTTGCCTTTTTTCAAAGAAAACATGACAAACTCTTTTTTTGTGCCATCCGGCTCGATATTTATCAGCTTTCTGTACATTTCAAAACTTTCAGGGTTCAGGTTTCGATCAACCTGCTTTAGGATTTCATTTCCGTCCAGGGCAAATGCCGTCATTGCTGAAAACAGACAAAGCCAAGTAATTAAAAATATTTTTTTCATTTTTTCACCTTTAATAAATTGTCAAAAAAATCAAACATGACCCAGTGCGTCAACCGGTTCCATTCTTGAAGCCTTATAGGCCGGCTGCAAACTTGCAAAGACAGAAATAAATAAAACAATACAAGATACCCACAAAAGTTCAGTAATATTCACAGTGGGCGACAATAATAAATTATCCTGACGGCCAAAGGCAAAGCTGATTTTATATATATTTAAAATAAAAATACCGGATAATCCAATAATATTGCCGACAATTGTACTGATAAACCCTAATAAAAGCCCTTCTGCAAGAAAAAGGCTCATAATCCTGGATGGAGACGTCCCAATTGCCGACATGGTTCCGATTTCCCTGATACGCTCGTAAACAGACATCATCATAACATTTAAAATACTGATTAATACAATGGCAATCATGATAATTTTCATTGTAATGGTCATGAAATCAATCATTATGGCAATGTTTGAAAACGGGGAAAGTTTATCCCAGGGATGGATTTCAAATTCAGGCATTCCTTTTTTATTTACAAAGCCGGCCAGTTTTGAAGACAGAGCGGTATATGCTTTTTCAAGTTTATCAAAATCATGTAATCGAATGGCTACCTCAATCACTTCGGGTTTATCCATCCTTAAAAGGTCTTGAGCATCTTTTATATGCATATACCCTTCTTTGCCCTGGGGACCTAAAATACTCTCAATAATACCGGCAATTTTAAAATTCAAACCATTTACGCTGCCGTCCTTGTTGTTTGCAACCAATACGATTGGATCACCAATAGCAAGTTTCATACCCTTGGCCAGTTTATCAGGAATAATAACCTCTCCTTGGTTTAACAACACACCGGGGTCTCTTTTTTTATCAAATGTCATCCGGGTCCCAACATCAGGGCAAACCAGGACTTCTTTTTCAGGATTTATGGCATTCAACCTAATGTTGGTAGTATCGGTAAAGTTGCTTAACATGGCGTTGAGTTTGATCCTGGGAGCCCAGGCCTTTATTTGAGCATGACTTGAAAGCAATTGCTCAATTTTCTGGTATCGCTTGGCATCCAGAGTCAAATTTAACGGCATGGTATCAATTGAAGACACATATCCTTTTTTATGAATCTGCATCTGCGACAGGTTTGAATTCGTTATTTGCCCTATCATCATGGATTTAAAAGAACCGGCAAGACCGGAAAACAAGATTACAAGCACAACGCCAAAAGTAATTAAAATAGAGGTTAACAGGGTTCTTCGTTTGTATCTCAAAAGATTGCGAAGCGCAATTTTAAATATTCGGATCATTTTCCTATCTCCTTTTGGCTATGAAAGTTTCCCGTCATCAAGCGTATATGTGATTTCCGCCTCTTCCATAATTCGCGGGTCATGGGTGGAAAATATAAAGGTGGTACCAAACTTGTCTTTCATATCCCGCATCAGGCGAATAACGTTTAGAGAAGATGTCTTGTCAAGGTTTGC
>JAGLNZ010000221.1 GCA_023139225.1 Desulfobacula sp.
ATAATAGAAAAAGATGAGGATGGAAACGGAATTATTGATCAGAAGACCTTTTTTTCTAAAGATGGACACTTGATCCGGCTTGAAATTGATTCGGACCAGGACGGCTATTTTGACGGAATTCAATACTATAATGATGAAAAAATTATCCGCATTGAAAGAGATACGGATCAGGATCATGTTATGGATTGTATTGATTATTATCATGATGGATATCGAATTCGCCAGGAACGACTTAATAAGGAAAAAAAGCCCATTCGGATCACCCGGTTTTCTGAAGATGGTTTGCCCATGGACATGAAAAAGGACAGTTCCGGCAACGGCAGGTTTGATACCTTTTATTTCTTTCAGAACGGTGAAGTGATTGAATCACGAAAAGATACTAGCGATAATGGACAGATCAATGTCTGGATGACCTATGCAGACGGCAAGCCATCAAAAGAAAAAACCGACCGGAATGAAGACGGAATTATAGAGCGAATCGTTTTATATGATAATGAAGGACTTGCAAAGGAAAGTCGCCATGATCGGAACCAAAACGGTACCCTTGAGGTCTGCCGGTATTATATAAACGGTGAGATTGCAAGGCAGGAAACAGATGAGGACACCAACGGTGTCCCGGATACCATTATTGTTTTTAAACATCAGGAACCTGTTCGTCAGGAAAAGGATACCAACCTGGATGGCCGGATGGACAGTCTTACAATTTTGAGTCAGGGAAAGCCCGTATCCCGAAATCTGGACCGGAACCATGATGGTGTTATGGATCATTTCAGCCGGTTTGATGATAACGGGCAGATACAGGAGATAAAACAGGATACGGATTTTACAGGGAGTGTGGACCGGATATCCCGATACAGGAACGGGATCATAGATCAAGTCCTTATAGATTCCGACCAGGATGAATTTTTTGAAACAATATCCTGGTATGCTCAAGGTAATATGACCCGCCAGACCATTGATTCAAATCGTGATAAACGTGCAGACACCTGGATTTTCTTTAATAAAAAACAGAAAAAAGAGCGGACGGAAGTGGATTCAAACCATGATGGCATAGTTGATCGTCGGCAGTATTATATTAAAGGAGAACTGTCCCGGTTCGAGTCTGATGAGAACCATGACAACAAGGTGGATACCAAAGTGTTCTATGACCGGGGCTGTCGCTCAAAAAGCCTGATTGACAGTGATTGGGACGGATTTTTTGAAATCACGCAATTGTATACCTGTCCTGGCTGGGACCTGGTGACAAAACAGGATATTAATAAAGACGGGCACCCGGAGCTTGTATTGTATTATAAAGACAAAATACTCCGGTGCAAGGAAATAGACAGGGATAATGACCATAGGGTGGATTTGCGTGAACAATACAATTTTAGCGCCAAAATTATTAAAAGTGAGGAAGATCGGTCAGGTTCCGGAAAAATGGATTTTATCTGGCTGTATGACGAGAATGAAGTGGCTGTATGTGCCCGGCAGGATACCAATGCTGATGACCAGACAGATGTATGGTTCTATTATGAAAATCAGGTATTGGTCCGGGTGGAACAGGATACGAATTTTGACGGCAAGCCGGATCTCTGGGAGGAATATGATGAATCTGAGGTCATGGTAAAACGTGAAAAAGATCTGGATTTTGATGGCAAACCCGATGTAACCGAACAAAAGGAAGGATAATATGACAGAATTTATAATGGTTGATATGGCAGGATTTATTTCCAAAGGCGGGATACTGGTGATTCCGATTTTACTATGCTCTATTGTGGCTTTAGCCATATTTGTGGAGCGGTTGATTTATTTTGCAAAAATGAGAGGTCGGGGGCAGGGGCTCGCCCAGAACATTGTCAATCTGCTCAGACAGGGGCAGGATATCAAAGCCGGCAAAATAGCAAGGCAAAGCAATTCGCCAATGGGCCGTGTACTTTCTTCTGCCCTGGAGGTAAAAGATCAGGACCGGGAAATCCTGGAAACCGTTATGCTCAATGCAACGGAAGAAGAGGTCAGGGATCTTTCCTCATATATACAGACACTTGCAACGATTGGCACTATTGCGCCTTTGTTAGGACTTTTTGGTACGGTTATCGGAATGATCAAGGCCTTTATGGTGATTCAGGAAATGGGCGGAAAAGTCAACGCAGCCGTATTGGCAGGTGGTATCTGGGAAGCAATGCTCACTACGGCATTTGGTCTGGCTGTGGCACTGCCTACCATGATAGCCCATAGCTATCTGATAACCCGGGTGGATCGATATGAGGCCAGGCTCCAGGGAGGGACAGTGGAATTCATGAAAAGTATTTTTATATCCAAAAATACCCTGAATAATTAAAAAAGGAGGAGCTTATGCTGGTTCATCGCAAACCAAAAACCCGATATCAGATTCAGGCCCCAATGACCTCTTTAATTGATATTGTATTTATGCTGCTGATTTATTTTCTTCTCACCACCAATTTCATGGTGGATGAAGGGATCAAAATTAAACTTCCCCAGGCAAAAGCGGCA
This sequence comes from Desulfobacula sp., assembly GCA_023139225.1. Classification (GTDB taxonomy): domain Bacteria; phylum Desulfobacterota; class Desulfobacteria; order Desulfobacterales; family Desulfobacteraceae; genus Desulfobacula. The sequence goes on from JAGLNZ010000221.1 coordinate 2,494, forward strand.
ACACCCCAGATTCAGGAAGAAATCACGGTATATGTTGATCTTGAGGGACAGCCATATATCCGGAACAAGCCCATTCCCCATGACCGGCTTTTCACCGTGCTGAAGCAGAAAATTAACAATCAGGCAGACAGGCTGGTGGTGATCAAGGCTGACAGAGCGGTGATGTTGAACAAAGCAGTTAAGGTCATGGATATTGCAAAGGCTGCCGGTGCCGGAAGGCTTTGTCTTGCCACGGAAAAAGGATTGTAATCATGATGATCCGCCATATAAATAACAGAAAGAATACCGTATTCAGAATGACCATTCTATTTTCCATAGGAATACATCTTGTGATCTTCATGAAAATGACCGGGCTTTACCAGTCTCATATCCCTTCTTGTATTGAATTGACTCTGGCAGAAATCTTCAAGCCTTCCGGTCGTAGTATTCCCAGGCCCTTGAAGCGATTCAAACCCATACAACCGACCGATATTAAAAAAACGGTCATTAAAACAAGAAAAATCCCGCCAATAAAAGTAAATCCTCATGATTTGAATCCTGATTCTTCCATAAACGAACAGATATCCGTGCCAATGGATGAAGATTTTAATGTAATTCCGGAAGGAATGATTTCTGATGCAGCCCAATGGGTACCGGCAGAACCCCTGAATGATTTTATCACGCCCAATGATTATTATGACATGATGCGGATGAAAATTGAACGGAACAAACAATATCCTGAAAATGCCAAGAATCTCCATCAACAGGGGCTGGTAACGGTATCTTTTATCATTGATCAACAAGGAAGGCTTTCATCATTAAGGGTTGTAAACGGTTCAAGGTTCAAGGTCCTTGACCGGGCAGCACTGGAGGCGGTAAGAACGTCAGCCCCCTTTCCAAGACCACCGATTTCATTATTTAAGGAACCCTTGAAATTGGAATTGACCATTTTATTTGAATTGACTTAGTAAAATAAAAATTCTGACCTTGACAAGAAATGCCTGGTTCGGTATTACCTTTAAAAAATTGCAATAGAAATTGCATTGATAAAATTTAAAACTAAGATTTGAATATAAGCCAAGAAGGCCTGATAGAAAGAATTCTATTTTGCACTCTTGGCTTTTTTATTTGGGAGATTATTTGCTTTTATTCATTAGAATAACAAAGCAACAGAATAGATAATTAGGATAAAAATAGGAAAGCAGCACAGAATCCGACCAAAGAGACATGCTGCCTTCCGGGGAAGCCCCCGTATATTCAGGGGGCATCACCCTTTTTTATAGCATTGCGGGTAAGGTAGGTCAAGCCCGGCTATTATCTGATCTTTATTGTTTTTTGTCCAAATACGCTCCCTTTATTTTAATAACAATAAGTTATTTTAAACCCCAAAACAGATAAAGGAGATGATTGCAGATATGATGTTTTTAACCATGAAACTAATGAAACCAAGTGATTACAGAGGAATGAATAAAAATGAAAAATAATACGACCTTAACGATATTACTGATATGTTTTTTGCTTATTTTTACGCAGATGTCTCTGGCGGATGAAAACCGGGAGACAGGCAAGATTCATCATATTGGAAAAATTCAGATTACGGCTGAAGGATCAAAAGAGGAGGTCACATTTTTGCCTTCAAAAACCATTATTGATGTTGAAAACTATAGTTCACCAGGTGTGCCGCAAAACATTACGGATTTTATTAAAGATAGAGCAATAATAGACCTTCGTGGTCAAAGCGACCTGGTCCCGGAACCGGATACTGTGTTTATGAGAGGCTTTGAGTCTCGAAGCTATGTCACTGCCATAGACGGGCTGCAGTTTCAGAAATCCGGCGGTTACTGGGGCTCTCATTTTGTTGATTATTCTCTTATCCCGCTCTCACAGATAGAATCAATCGAGATTATTCCAGGCCCGCACTCTCCACTTTATCCGGGGCAGGCCGTGGGCGGGGTGATCAACGTAAAAACAAAAAGTCCGAAACCACATGAAAAATCAGAGGTAAGCGGTGGCGTTGCCGCAAGCTATGCATCATACAATACCGTTGATACAAAAATCAATCTTGGGGGTGGAGCAAAAAATTTTGATTTTGGGCTTGCCTTTCAAAATTACTCCACCGACGGCTATCTTAGAAATAACCACGCAGATATCAAGTCTTTGTCCGGAAGATTCGGTTATGTGCTTCCTTCGGGCGGACATATCAGTGTAATGGGATCTTTTGCCAGGAAAGATACGGGCTGGATTGTAAAAAATGACCCTTCACAGCCGGATTATAACCCGGATTATCCCGAGGTAACGGCAACTTCCACTACAGCGGCCCAGGGCCCATGGCGTGAAAAGGACCCCAAGTATTTAAACCTTAAGTATCAACAGCCAACCTCTATGGGGTTATGGGATTTTACCGCTTATTATTATTATGACGATCAGAAAAACTATGCCCATGAAAAAAGCGGCCGGTTTAGAGATGGCTGGCCTGCAGGAGTCATCAACTGGCAGACCTATGGAATGAAACTACAGGATGAGATAGAATTGTTTGAAGGAAACACCCTGATTGTGGGTTATGAAGGTGCACATCTTGAATCTGGATGGGAAGACAAGAGCGGGTTTAATGACCTGTTTATTCAGGATAAATGGGAACTGTCCGAGGAACTGTCGCTGACGCTGGGTGCCCGGTATGAGACGGTTGATATTTACTGGTCCAACTGGAGTTCATCCACAGGATATAAAGATATATCTGTGAAAAAAAAATATATTAAAAAAACTTACTCCGGTATTTCTCCCAAATCGTTTCTGACCTATGAAATGGACAAGCTAGCAAAAGGACTGAGGGATACCTCCCTGTCCATAGGTGTCAGCCGGCTCTGGAGCCCCAGGTCCGGTTATTGCCAGGTTTGAAGTTGGGGATCAGGGATCCAGGCGGATCCCATGCATGGTGTGGCTTACGATTTTATTTTTAACAGAAGATTATGGAAGGATATTCAGCTCAGGGCGAATTTTTCCTATTATATAATGAAAGATTACACCTTCGTATCAAGCTGGCGGGCAAGAACAATGTGGGGGCGCCAAGTAACCAGTGTGGATGAGGTGCATAAAACAGGTTTGGAACTGGATATAAGCGGACACATCATCGATTCCCTTGGGTTCTATGCAAGCTTTTCAGCTTATGACTATGAAAACAAGGGTGACCCCAATATTCACGTGGACAAGGAGTTCAGCAACCGGGCTAAATACAGGATAAATGCCGGGCTTGATTATGCTCTTTTCAAAGACACTAAACTGATGCTGGATTATAGATACCAGGACGATCAGGTACAGACCATCAATGAAGGCGATGAGAATGATCCCCCTGAACTCTGGCGTACATACGAGGTTAAAATGGATGCCTATCACCTGTATGATTTTGCCATTAAACAGAATATTTTTAAAAAATGGGGCTTTGCCCGCAATGGTGAACTCAAACTTTTTATAAACAACCTTCTTGATGAAGACTATCAGAACGATAACGGCTACCCGGCAACGGGCCGGACATATGGTATTTATGCAAAATTTGATTTTTAATGATCACATCAGCAAGATATTCTCGTAATTCATGAGAATATCTTGCAAGGATGTATGGAAAGGATACGACAATGCAGTTGTTTTCCGATAGCAGACAGGGATTTTGGGAAGAAGAATGGAAAGGTGTACGAGAAAAATCACCTTTCAAAACCAGATGTATCCGCAATACAAATGACAAGATAAACCGGTGGAACCAGATGGCTGGATGGTTTTCAAAGCAGACCGGCAATGGAGAAGCCCAAAACAGAAGAAACAAGATTATCTCAATGCTGGAAAAAGAAGGGGCTTTGGAACCGGGTGCCAGGGTATTGGATGTGGGAGCAGGTCCGGGTAACTGGGCAATCCCCCTATCGGGCAAGGCCTCACATGTGACGGCGCTTGAGCCGGCAAAAGAGATGATTAAGCTGATGAAAGAAAAAATTGAACGGGATAAAATCACTAATATTTCCATAGACCAGCGTAGATGGGAAGATGTAAATCTTGAAGCTGACGGCATGGAAAAAAAATATGATCTGGTGTTTGCATCCATGACCCCGGGTGTTAATAACCCTGCAACCCTTCAAAAATTGATCAATGCATCACGAAAATTCTGTTATCTGAGCGGGTTTTCCGGTCAGGGTGTCAGACAATCCTACGCAGACCTCTGGAAGCTTTTTTTTAACGAGGAAACAGATGATAATTCCGGTGACATTATTTATCCCTTTAACCTGCTTTATTCCATGGGGTATCGTCCCAAACTCCAGTTTTTCACATGGTCTCATTTTAAAGACCGTAAAACAGATCAAACCATTGAGCAGATGGAAAATTTTTTGTGGATGTATATGGATATCACACCGGACGTGAAACAAAGGGTTGCGAAATATGTGGAAGAACACTCTGAAAGTGGTGTTTTCAGGCAAAATAAAGATATCTGCCAGGGAATCATGTTGTGGCGGGTGGCATAAATAGCAGGCAGGATAAATAGATGAATAAAGTTAAGATACTGGGTAGTATTTTTCTTATTATGCTGATTTCTTTCATATTTTATGTAAACTCAAATAAAAAAAGAGAGGAGCCGGAAAATAGAAAACCCATCATAAATTCCCCATTTGAAGTGGACACCATCCGGCTGCCGGGAGGAGATTGGGGATATCCCAGTCCCTATGCCCACTACCCTCGGGGACCTGGCGGTTTCAAGATGTGTTTGATTTTTGACAGCCTTCTTGAACGGGATGAAAAAGGACTTATTCCCTGGCTGGCAGTAAATTATGAAATTCAGGACAATGGAAAAAAATTTCTTTTTACCCTGAGAGACGGTGTGAAATGGCATAACGGAAAACCGCTCACCATGGAGGATGTAAAATTCTCCCTTTTGTATGCTTCAAAACATCCCATGACATGGTCTTATATATTTAACAAGATCGAAACCGTTGAAATAACAGATAAAAATAAAGTATTGGTCATAGTTACAAATCCCGGGCCTGTCATGCTTTACAATCTGGGAAGAACCAGAATCATTCCCCGTCATATCTGGGAAAAAGTAAATGTGCCCAAAGAATTTACTGCCACAGAAGCTGTCACAGGCTGCGGGCCATATCGCCTGACTGAATACAGCAAGGAACACGGCACATACCGGTTTGAAGCATTTAAGGATTATTGGGGCCCGGCACAGAGGGTAAAAACCCTGGAGTTCATTCCGGTCAGTGAGTCTATTCTTGCATTTGAAAAGGGTGAAATCGATATGAGCGGGCTGCCCACCGACATATTGCCGCGTTTTTTAAATGACACCCGGTACAAGATCGTTAAAAGTCCGGGATTCTGGGGCTACAGGCTTCTTTTTAATATGGGGGAAACCTCTTCTTTAAAAGATAAAAAAGTACGCCAGGCAATCAGCTATGGGATTGACCTTGATGAGCTTGTGGCCAAGATTGCACGTGGGGCGGCCATTCCCGGCAGTGCAGGGATACTTCCCCCGGACCATGTGATGTACAATCCTTTTGTAATGTCCTATTCCCGGAACCTGAAAATCGCAAAAGGACTGCTTTCTAAGGCGGGATATGATTTATTGAATGATAAAGGACTGAGGAAAAATAAAGCCGGCAAGGTTTTGTCTTTTCAGGTTTTATGCAGCGGTCGTGAAGTGAGAATGGTCCAGATTTTAAAAGAGCGGCTTTTTGAAATAGGAATCAATATTAATATTCAAAGTGTTGACGGGAAAACCCGTGATGCCCGCGTCAGAAACCATGAATATCAGATGGCAATCACTGGTCACGGCGGTTGGGGGGCAGATCCGGATTATCTGAAAATAAGGTTTGGCCATGATTTTTCCCGATCAAATTCGCCTTCGGTTTCCGGTCTGCCCGGATACAATAACGACACCTTAAATCTTTTGTTTCATCAACAGCATATGGAGATGAATAAAGAAAAACGCAGAAAAATTGTATTCAGGATACAGGAGATGCTGGCCGAAGATGTTCCGGATCTGCCGCTATTTTATACTACTGGATTTACAGTCTTTCGCCCTGAAAAATATAACGGCTGGGAATTTATGTTTGATCATCATTCTCTCGCCCACAGCAAGCTTTCCTATCTTGAAAAAAAAATCAGGAAATGATTTTTTTTCAAGGTAAAAAAAGCCGGGTTATTGAGTATTTATTTACCATCTGGGTAATTTTTACGCTGAATTTTTTTCTGCCAAGAACCATGCCCGGAGATCCGTTTCTTTTTATTTCCGCAGATGAAGAGGGAGAGGAAGTCGCACAATTTTCTGAAGAACAAAGAAATTATTATATGGCGTATTACGGGCTTGACCGCCCCCTTTACAGTCAATATTTTTCATACTTTTCTGATCTTTCCAAGGGGTATCTGGGCTATAGTCTTTATTATAACCAGCCGGTAACCATAATCCTTTTACACAGACTTCCCTGGACCTTGTGCCTGGTGATGACTGCGGTGATACTGAGTACGGTTATCGGCATAGTTCTGGGTGGCTTTTGTGCCGTGTATGCTGATAGATGGGAAGACCGGTTGCTGTATTTCATGTTAATCGCTATTTCGGAAATTCCGGCCTTTCTAGTCGGGCTTGTCCTGCTTTTTTTCTTTGCTGCCGGCATGGGACTGTTTCCGCTTTCCGGTGCCATGACACATTTTTCCGGTTATGACGGATTTATGGAAAAAACGGGCGATATCCTGCACCATGCAGCACTTCCGGTGATTGCTTTGACCCTTACCCGGATCAGCGGAATTTTTCTTCTGACCAGAAGCAGTATCATCACCGTGCTGACTAAAACATATATAAAAACCGCAAGGGCCAAAGGGATTTCAGGACAACGCATTTTTATAAAACACATATTCAGGAACGCTATGCTGCCCATTGTGACCAGAGTTTTCCTCAGTCTGGGCTCTCTTGTGGGGGGTGCAATTCTTGTGGAAAACGTATTTGCATATCCGGGCCTGGGCAAACTCATGCGTGATGCTGTCATGATGCATGATTATCCGCTGATTCAGGGAATATTCCTGATGGTGACCATCAGTGTGCTGTCAGCCAATTTTATTGCTGATCTGGTATATAAAAAATTAGACCCAAGAATTTCAGATGCCGCAGCTGCTGACGGACATTAAAGAGATGCCTTATGATGATGCCAGGTAAATATCTGACATTTATCAACCGGTTTTCAAAGACCGGTCAGACCGGTCTTATAATAGTTGGTATTGTATTTTTTATGGCGATTTTTGCTCCCTTAATATCCGTTCATTCCCACAAACTTTCATCCGGTCCTCCACTGTCCTCTCCCAATGGAGAGCATATCCTCGGTACGGATGAACTTGGTGTGGATCTCTGGGCGCAGATATGTTTTGGTTCCCGCATCAGCCTGGTCATTGGAATGGGTACGGCCCTTCTTGCGGGAAGTTGCGGTGGTCTTATCGGTGTTTTAGCGGCATACAGTGGTGGTATGACCGACAGGATACTAATGCGCATTATAGACATTATAACAGTACTCCCGGATTTGCCGGTCATGATTGTACTTGCCGCTTTTTTTGGTCCGGGTCTTATCAATATAATCATTGTACTCTCCCTCTTTTCCTGGGTTGCAACCGCGCGCATCGTGCGGTCACAGGTTCTGCAGCTTAAGGAGCAATTGTATATCAAATCTGCCGAAACATACGGGGCTGGTACCTGGTATCTGATGAAAAGACATTTTCTGCCGGAGATATTTCCACTTGTGGCCGTATCCATGATACGCCTTACCGGCAAGGCTATTGTTGCAGAAGCCGGACTGTCATTTCTGGGACTGGGTGATCCTGCTTCGGGAAGCTGGGGACTTATCATTCATCATGCCACCAGTTTTACCGGTATTTATTATACCAATTTCTGGAAATGGTGGCTGATTGCCCCATGGATTGCACTTACCCTTATGGTTTCTTCCCTGGCCTTTATCAGCCGGGACTTTGAACGGTTTGCCGACCCCCGGATGGACCGGAGAAAAAACAGGTATCAAAAACAGTGATAAATAAAGGTGATAAATGCTTGAGATAAAAGATCTTACCGTCACATATCATACAAATACAAGCCTGGTTTGTGCAGTGAACAATGTCTCATTCAGCGTAAAAAAAGGAGAATCCGTCGGAATCATGGGGGAATCGGGTTGTGGTAAAACCACGTTGGCCATGGCAGTCATGGGACTGATTCAAGATGCAGATATCTCGGGAAAGATTCTGTTTAACAACGATAACCTGCTGGCCATACCTGAAAAAAAACTAAACCAGTACCGGTGGAAAAAAATAGCCATTGTTTTTCAAAATTCCCTTGAGGTATTCAATCCGGTTTTAACCATTGGCGAGCAGATCATCGAGCCCATGAGAACCCACGCTGCTCTTTCCTTAAAAAAAGCGGATATTCGTATGAGATATCTTCTGGAACTTACCGGGCTTGATCCTGAGTGGGCCAATGGATACCCCCACCAGATGTCGGGAGGAATGAGGCAGCGGGCACTTATTGCCATGGCCATATCCTGTGATCCTAAATTTCTTATCATAGATGAACCAACCACTTCCCTTGATCCGGAAAGCAGGGACAGCATATTACGGCTAATTAAGGAGCTGCAAAAAAGGATTGGTTTTTCCCTGATAATGATATCCCACAACCTTTCAGCACTCAGGGAAATGACCTCAACGGTGATGACCATGTGTTGCGGACAGATCGTGGAGCAGGGTATCACCGCAGATGTGATGAGAAATCCTATGCACTGCTATACCAGGGGACTTATTGACGCATCCCCGGATTTTTTTAAGTATAAGGACCTTTGGGGGATTAGAGGAACCATTCCCCAAAATACCCAGTCAAATGGCTGTGCTTTTTATTCGCGTTGTTGCCAGGCTGGTGAAAATTGTAAAAATCAAAGGCCGATACTGCAATATGTATCTGTGGAGCGCAAGGTTGCCTGTCACAAGGGAGGAATCGAAACATTGCTTGAAGTATACGGGATACAAAAAACATACCTGCTCAAAGATCGAAAAATACCTGCTGTAAAGGATGTGGACCTGAATATAAAAAGCGGTGAGATCGTTGCCCTCATTGGGAAATCCGGTTCGGGCAAGTCAAGTCTTGCCCATATACTGGTGAATCTTCTCTCTCCGGATAAAGGAGAAATTTTTTTCATGGGAAAAAAGGTCAAGGGATTTAAAGTCACAAAAAAAATAGGTGGAATGCAGATAGTATTCCAGGACCCTTTTTCTTCCACCAGCCACAGAATGAGAGTCCTTGATGTTGTGAATGAGCCTCTGGACATTATGAAGTGGAAAACCGCAGAAGAGCGGAATATAAAATCAATGGCAGCAATCTCCATGGCAGGCCTGCCCTGTTCCGATGACTTTCTGCAAAGATATGCCCATACCCTGAGCGGAGGGCAGCGCCAGAGACTTTCCATGGCCCGGGCTCTTGTGACCGGCCCCAGACTGCTCATTGCCGATGAAGTCACCTCCATGCTGGACCCCTCATCAAGTGCAAATCTGCTAAGAGAGCTTAAAGGCCTTCAGAATATACACGGATTTTCCATGTTGTATATTACCCATGATTTTCACCTGGCCCGGAAAGTGGCCAACAGGGCATATGTCATGTCTGAGGGCAGGATTGTGGAATCCGGCCCCTCATTTGAAATATTCGAAAGACCGGTTCATCCGGTGACCATCTCATTAATGAATTCTTCTTTTTCTAAAAAAGAACAAAAAAAACGTAAAAAAGGATAGAAGAAAAAAAGAAAGTCCCTTATTTGTTTAATGATATGTTTGCTTATTCCAGGTTTTGGGTTTCACTGTGGATCTGTGCCATCCATTCCGGAACGATTGGATCATCTACCCGATAATAGGATGTTGAATAAGGTTTGATATCAACGACAGGGCTGTTATCTACTGCTTCAAATCCCTTCACCCTGAGGATATTCCGGTTGCGATCGACCAATTCTACTGCTGACACCAGTATTGGATTCGGGCGGGCCGGACTGCAGGTTGAAAAAATTCCTTTGATCGGCATGTCCTTTCTGCCCATGGGATGAACTTTCTGAAGGTTACGTCTTTCAGGATCAATCAGATGGGGCCAGTACAACACAAGAATATGAGAGAAGTCTTCAATGCCGTCCAGAAGTGATTCAAACTTCGGGAAAATGACCAGCTCACAGATATTATTTTTGATGGCCTGGTGATTTTCCCTTAATTGTTCCTTTTGTGTCTGCAATTCTATATCGTTGGCATTGGCTTTCAATTCAGGGGTTTTGATGTCACTTTTTACGACACCAACCGGATGCAGCATCATTTCGAGTTGGTTATCGGGTAATGATTCCATAGGAGTGTCTCCTTGTAATATTACAATTAAAAATATAAACACAGCACATTTTTTATGACAAATCGCCTTCTTGGCTTGGATTTAAAATACTTTTGAAATTACATACAGCAGATCATCTTCCTGATGACGGATTGACAGTTCTTGTAAACGATTTAAGTATCTGCTGTCAATCCTTTATTGTGAAAAGCCGATCACTACACAATTGCTGGTCCAGTAGTGCGGCAGCTCATCATAAGTCCAGCCCATGAATTTATACACCA
>JAGLNZ010000222.1 GCA_023139225.1 Desulfobacula sp.
GCATTCAAAGCCTGGTCAAATTCATTTTTCTCAAACATTACAATGGGATAAAATATTCTGTCTACTTTTTTTGAGGCTAAATCGTAGATATGTCCATGAACCAGTTTGGCAGGAAAACAAATATTATCAGACATTATGGTTCCCATGCCCTTTTCGCTCAAACCGACGGTGGAAGGTGACGACAACCGGATATTGATCCTGCAATGGGTAAAAAGAGCATGCCAGAAAGGCAGATTTTCATAAAAATTTAAGCATCGAGGTATCCCTATGGTCATCTTTGGATGATCATGAGAGGAAAGATCCCGGTTAAATATCAGGTTATTCTTGAACTCTATAAAATCAAATCCCCTGTGTCTTTGTTCCCCTTTTGAAAAAAAATATTTTTCACACTTATTGCCTGAAAAAAAGGACTTGCCATTGGAAAAAATAAATTTGCTGACCCTGCAATTATTTTCACATCCCTTACAGGACAAATGGCTGGTTTTATAATTGTTGATCTGTTCAATCTCAGATAACCCGGGAAAGCTTGTTTGTGAGGAAGGATCTGCCATATGATCGTCCCAGGCAACCAGGGCTGCCCCAAAGCCTCCCATCAGTTCAGGTATCTTAGAATATTTCACACACTTGCCCGTCATCTGTTCCAGCGCCCTGACAATAGAAAGATTTTTAAACGTTCCGCCCTGTAAAACAATATGATCCCCCATTTCAGACATATTGTGGAGTTTTAAGACTTTAAACAAACAATTTTTAATTACAGAATAGGACAACCCTGCACTGATATCTTCCACACGTGCATTTTCCCTTAAGGACTGCTTTATCTTGGAGTTCATGAATACCGTACACCGGGTCCCAAGATCACAGGGAGCATTGGCATGGCAGGCAAGAAGGGCAAACTCTTCTATGCTGTAATTTAAAGTTCCGGCAAGTGTTTCCACAAACGAACCGCATCCGGAAGAACAGGCCTCATTCACCTCAATCCGGTTGATGACTCCGTGGTCAATAAAAATGGCTTTCATATCCTGACCACCGATATCCAGGATAAATGAAACCTTTGGGTCTATAAAACTTGCTGCTGTATAATGGGCAATGGTTTCAACAATTCCTTTATCAATATTAAAGGCCGCCCTGATTAAATCCTCACCATATCCTGCCACAGCACTTTTAATAATTTTCAATCCGGGGTTAAGTTCAACACTTTGTTTTCTAAAATCAAGTAACCCCTCAATTACTGCCTTTATGGGGTTCCCGCTATTATTTTTATACCAGGAATACAATATCTCTTTATTTTTCCCGATAACAACAATCTTTGTGGTGGTTGAGCCTGAATCAATACCTAAAAAACATTCTTTTTGATCATAGGTTTCAATGGGACACGTTTGAATGGGAACGGTTCCGGCCTGGTCTTTCCAGTTTAAAAATTGATTTTGGTTCTTAAACAAAGGAGCTATTCGATCCTTAACAGGGCCTGTATTTCCAAGCTCCCTATCCATATTTTCAATCAACTGACTGACCAATATTGGCTTGACCGGGTATTTGTCAAACATGGCCGCCCCCATTGCCGGTATAAGCTCCGATCGTTCGGGCATCACCATGTCAGAATCAGAAAAATGCAACACGTTTAAAAATATATTCACAAGCTCGGGCAGAAAGGTAAACACACCACCGCACAAAAGTATTTTGGGTTTGATATCCAGCCCCCTGGCCAGGGAATTGATGCATTGAATCGCAACAGCATGGAATATGGATGCGGCAATATCTTTGTGGGGGATGTTACGGCTGAGCATATTCTGAACATCGGTTTTAGCAAACACACCACACCTGGAAGCCACAGGATAAATATGATCATGGGCACAGGCCAGGTCATTGAGTTGAAACACAGTAATATCCAGTAAAGTAGCCATTTGATCGATAAAACTGCCCGTGCCGCCTGCACAGCTTCCGTTCATACGTATATCAGGCGGTTTACCCTTATTTAAAAAAATAACTTTTGAATCTTCGCCGCCGATATCTATGGCTGTACTGACATCAGAATATTTATTTTCAATTGCCGTATTTGTGGCGATCACTTCCTGAACAAAGGGAAGGTCAAGCTTTTTTGAAACACCCAATGCTGCCGATCCGGTCAATTTCAGATCAATGGAACACTCTGCCTCCTGGTCAAGGATATCATGCAAAAACAATTTTGCAGTCTCATAAATTTTTGCATGATGTCTTTGATAATCTGAAAAAACAAGGGTATCATTTTGATCCAGCAGGACAATTTTCGCAGTTGTGGAACCGATATCCAAACCTGCTCTATACACTTTTCCCTGCTCCATTTAAGATCTCCCTGACTTGTATTTTTCCATCTTTATCACTTTTATTATAAAATTCAACTTTTTTTTATAAAAGGATTGGCATCATAGACATGTCAATCCTTTGCGTTAAGCGTTTGTATCAGTGCCTTGGCCAATGGTTTGTTCATTCCGGAAAGCACTGCGATCTCATCAATTGATGCTGTTTTCATCCGGGTAATGCCTTTAAAATGCTTTAACAATACCTTTTTTTTCTTTGGACCGATGCCGGGAATGGTATCAAGGACTGAAAGCTGTGCCCGTTTTTCACGACGTTTTCTCTGGAAAGTAATGGCAAACCTGTGGGCTTCATCCCTGACCTGCTGTAACAAATATAATGCTTTTTTAGCCTGACTTGTATTTAAAGGGTTGGATCGTCCCGGAATATAAATTTTATCAAAGTCCTCGCCTTTTGCCTCATTCTTTTTTGCCAGGCCTGCCACTATAAATTTATATTCAATATCCAGATCTTTCAAGACGGCCACAGCCATTGAAAGCTGTCCTTTTCCCCCGTCAACAACCAAAAGATCAGGATACGACATTTGGGACGGATCTTTTGAAAAACGGCGTTCAAGGACCTGGTACATATAAGCATAGTCATCCTGAACATCAAGATCACGGATAATAAATTTTCGATAACCGTCTTTATAAGGTCTTCCGTCTTTAAACACTGCCATGGAAGAAACAGGGTCCTGTCCTGCAAGGTTGGAATTATCAAAACATTCGATTCGTAACGGCAGTCTTTCCATTCCCAGCAGCTCCTTTAACATCAGGATGGCGGCTTGTTCCTCTTCTTGTTTTACCAGTCTTTTTTCAAGCTGTCTTAACGCATTGATGCGGGCCATTTCAACCAGCCGCTTTTTCTCACCGCGAATTGGGACATGGATAGTCACCTTTTTTTCTTTTCTTTGGGTAAACATCTCTTCCATGTCTTTGGCGTGTTCAATCTTACGGTTTAACAGGATAATGGAAGGCAGAAACTGGATATTCTTATAATATTGTAACAGGAATGCAGACAAAATTTCATCCGGCTCCTTAAATCCCAGGTCAAGGGGATAATGTGCCGTGTCAATCAGAAGCCCGGATCGAACGATCATGATTGTAACCACTGCCCTGCCCTTTTTTGCTGCAAAGGCAATGATATCCCTGTCTTTCATGTCTAAGCTTACCACCACCTGTTTTTCCATGATATTTTCAATGGCAAATATGGCATCCCTTACCTGAGCTGCTTTCTCATATTCCCGGGATGAAGAAAAATCCATCATCTGGGCTTTGAGTTTTTTTACTACCTGTTTTGAGCGTCCCTTTAAAAAAAGAATCGCATCCCGGACCTGTTGTTTATATTCCCCGGAAGAAACATCATTGCAGCAGGGCCCGAGACAGGCCTTAATCTGAAAATTAAGGCAGGGTCTTGACCTGTTTTTAAACTGGGTGTTTTTACATCTGCGCAGCTTAAATATCTTTTGAATCTGCTTTAAGGTTTTATTAACGCTGAGACTGGAAGAATACGGGCCAAAATACCGGGCCTTGTCATTTTTAATTTTTCTGACCCGCAGGATGGCAGGATAGGTCTCATGCATGTCAATCCTGAGCAATGGATAATTTTTCCCGTCTTTAAGAATCACATTATACTTGGGCTTGTATTCTTTAATCAGGTTTGATTCAAGGATAAAGGCTTCATGGCCCGAAGACGTTATAATAATTTCAAAATCTTTGATCATTTCAAGAAGAGCCGCTGTCTTTGCATCATGATGCTTTTTTTTAACAAAATAAGACGACAGCCTCTTTTTAAGGTCTTTAGCCTTGCCGACATAAATGGTCCTGCCTTTGGCATCCTTCATCAGGTAAACACCCGGACTGTGGGGGGATTGCCTGTATTTTTCCATTATCTGACTGGTCATATTAATTAAAACCGTTGAATATCCATCAATTCCTTGATTTTGTCCCTGTACTCAGCCGCTTTTTCAAATTCAAGATTTTGGGCTGCTATTTTCATTTTATATTCCAGATCTTTGACAATATCCTCCAAGTTCAATTCTTTTCCTTCATATTCGCGTATATCTTCATCCACAGACCCTTCAATGACAGGGCTGATCTTTTGTGCTGAATAATCAAATAAATTTATAGTTTTTTGAATGGTTGCCGGTACGATATTGTGTTCCTCATTATATGCTTTTTGAATTTTTTGACGCCTTTTCGTCTCTGAAACAGCTTTTTTCATGGAAGCAGTCTCTTTTTGGGCATACATGATCACCCTGCCGAATACATTTCTGGCAGCCCGGCCGAAAATCTGTATAAAGGACCTGAAAGATCTTAAAAATCCCTCCTTGTCCGCATCCAGTATGGCCACAAGGGAGACTTCGGGAATATCAAGGCCCTCCCTTAAAAGATTAATCCCGATGAGCACATCAAACAACCCTCGTCGAAGATCCTGGATGATATCGATTCTTTCCACCGTACCGATATCTGAATGAAGATATTTTACCCTCACCCCCAGATCAGCGTAATAATCCGTCAGGTCTTCTGCCATCCGTTTGGTCAGGGTGGTGACAAGGACCCGTTCACTGGCCTCAACCCGTTTCAGGATTTCTTCATAAAGATCATCCACCTGGGTTTTGGCATTCCTGATTTCAACCTGGGGGTCCAAAAGTCCCGTGGGCCTGACAATCTGTTGTGCAACATTTTCCCCTGCCTTTTCCATTTCATAGTCTGCCGGAGTGGCAGATACATAGATCACCTGGGGGACTTTTTGTTTAAACTCTTCAAATTGAAGGGGACGGTTGTCCACGGCTGACGGCAGCCTGAATCCATGCTCCACAAGGGTTGTTTTTCTGGATCGGTCTGCCTTGTACATGGCCCCTAACTGGGAAACAGAGATATGGCTTTCATCAAAAAAAAGAAGAAAATCGTCATCCATATAATCCAGAAGGGTCGGCGGCGGTTCTCCGGGCTTGCGCCCTGTCAGATGCCTGGAATAATTTTCAATCCCGTTGCAATAGCCGATTTCATTGAGCATTTCCAGGTCATACCGGGTTCTTTCTTCAAGGCGCTGGGCTTCCACAAGCTTGTTATTACCGTGAAGATATTCAAGCCGTATTTTCAACTCTTCAACAATCCCTTCCATGGCCCGTTTCCGGGTCCGTTGTTTGGTTACATAATGGGAGGCCGGATAAATCACCATCTGGTCAAAACTTTTCAGCACATCCCCTTTTAACGGATTTATTTCCCAAAGTCCTTCAATGGTATCCCCAAAAAAATCAATCCGAACCGCTTTATCTTCTTCATAGGCGGGAAAAATTTCAACCCTGTCCCCCCGAACCCTGAATACACCGCGGTGGAAATCAGTATCATTGCGTGTATACTGAATATTAACAAACTTTTCTATTACCTTTTCCCTGGAAATTTGCATATCAACAACCAAAGTCACCCTTAAATCAAGGTAATCTTCAGGTGCGCCAAGACCATAAATACAGGACACACTTGCCACCACAATCACATCCTTTCGGGCAAGAACCGATCGTGTGGCTGAATGCCGCATCTTATCAATGACCTCATTGATGGATGAGTCCTTCTGAATATAGGTATCACTTGAAGGAATATAGGCCTCGGGCTGATAATAGTCATAATAAGATACAAAATACTCCACACAATTATCCGGGAAAAGTGCTTTGAATTCATTATAAAGCTGTGCTGCCAGGGTTTTATTGGGAGCAATAACAAGGCTTGTTTTTCCAACTCTTGCAATAATATTTGCCATGGTAAAAGTCTTGCCGGACCCTGTTACTCCTAAAAGGACCTGGTGTCTTTCATTATTTAAGACACCCGTTGTAAGATATTCAATGGCTTTTGGCTGATCTCCCGTGGGAGAAAAATTAGAAACTAAATTAAATAAACCCATAATATAACACTATCACCCTGAAATATAATTTTAATCATTCATACTGGTTTTCAATTTAAAACTAAGTTTGTATATTGGTACTTTATCAAGTTGAAAGACCTGAAACAATATGTAATGATAGGTTTCAATAATTATTTTC
Source organism: Desulfobacula sp. (assembly GCA_023139225.1). Lineage (GTDB taxonomy): Bacteria > Desulfobacterota > Desulfobacteria > Desulfobacterales > Desulfobacteraceae > Desulfobacula. The sequence goes on from JAGLNZ010000222.1 coordinate 6,371, forward strand.
CTCGAAAAAGTCTATAGTTTTTACTTATTGTGAATAAGGAAAGATTACAAAAATGAAAAACAACCTGATGGGAGAAAAAACCATAAGTGACGGCATGTCGCTGGAAATTCTGATATCAAGAGTCAAGCTTCCCCCCCTTCCGACGAATGGAGCAAAGCTTCTGGACATGGCTCAGCAACCCATGGACGAAATAGACATTTCTTCTTTTGCCAAGCTTGTCGAGATGGATCCCGGACTTTTTGCCAGTGTACTGCAATTGGCCAATTCACCTTATTACAGCGGGGTGGATGGAATCATCAGCATGAGAGCCGCCATTACCCGTATCGGACTGACAGAGACCATCAATTCAATCTGTCTGTATTTTTTTCAGAAAATGTTACCCAAACTTCCTGCCATTGAAGGTTTTTCGTCCAGAGAGTATTGGGCATATTCCTGGGCCTGTGCCATGGCAAACCGCCGTCTTGGGCACCCTAACTTAGGGATGGGCGTACTGCCCGGGGAACTTTATATCGCCGGGCTGCTCCATGGTATGGGAAAACTGCTGATCGCCATTCATTACCCCAATGAATTTTCCAAGTGTGTGATAAAGGCCAGGGATTTTAAGCAGCCTTTGTACAAAATAGAACAGGATGTGTTTGGAACCACAGATGCCTTTGTGGCTTCCAAGATTATGGAAGCCTGGAACCTTCCTGCCAATATCTGTACTGGAGTGGCTTTTCATCAGATGCCTGAATCTGCACCGGATGAATACAAAGAAATTGCAGGTTTGACTCAGTTTGCCTATTGCATTGCCGCCATGTCAGGAATCGGAAAAAGCGGGGACGGACTTTTAATGGACCTTTCTTCCACCTATATTTATCAACAATCCAATTTGCAGATTTCCCGGGAAGAGACCCGGGAAAAGATTATCCGGGAAATAATAGAATCTCTTGAGAAAAAATCCGAAAGTGTGACGGGTTTGTCTTCTAAATCCAGTACCCGAACACCGGATAAAGAAGACATCGGAAAGGAAAAAAGCCCTGCAAAAAAAAGGGCTCTGCCTAAGACAAAAAAAGGTTTTTTTGCCAGAATCCGGTCACTTTTGGGGGCAAGCTGAGTCGCAACAGCAATGGCCGCTGGATACGCCTTTTAAGATAGCTGCTGCAACGGAAGCTTAATGGTAAACTTAGTGCCCCTGCCGGGAAAAGATTCAACATTTATAGTGCCTTTATGGTTCTCTACAATAATAA
>JAGLNZ010000223.1 GCA_023139225.1 Desulfobacula sp.
TTGTAAATTTGTTCAGAACTTCTGTTTCACCCTTATGATTGATAACGACAATATCCTCTACCCTCATGCCGACTTTGCCGGGAATGCAGATACCCGGTTCAACACTGAAGGCCATGCCCCTTTCAAGGCATCTTGAGTTGTTACCGTTGATATAAGGGGCTTCATGGACGTCAAACCCGATGCCATGACCGGTCCGGTTTAAAAAATACTTGCCAAATCCATGGCTTTCAATGATATCCCTGGCCTTTTTATCTATATCACAACAGGGAACACCCTCTTTGGCAAAGGAGATGGCTGCTTGTTGAGCCTCTTTGGCAACCGTGTATATTTTTTTTTCTTCTTCAGAAATATCCCCGATAAAAAAGGTTCTGGAAGTATCCGAGCAATACCCCTGGTAACGGCATCCAAAATCCAGAAGAAGGACATCTTTTTTGGCTATGATGCCTGAATCGCCGCAATAATGTGGCCTGGAATTATTATTGCCGCAGGCCACAATGGGATCAAAGGAAAGCCCCTGGGCACCTTTTTGGACAAACAGGTCTTCAATATGGATCTTAATCTGTTTTTCAGTCATCCCCGGGCGTATGAACCGGGTCAGGTCTTCCATGACTTCATCCGCCATACGGGCGGCTGTTCTCATTTTATCCAGATCCTGTTCCGTCTTGATGATTCTTACGTCTTCAAGCAAGCTCACTCCATTGATAAATTCACAGGAAACAAGCGCTTTCATGTCAATGAGATCAACAGCTCTAATGCTTTCTCCAATGGCAATTTGTTTGCCCCTAAGGTTGAAATCATCAAAGGCTTTTTCAAGGGTGGCAAGAAAGTTTTCAGCGTCATCCCACACATAAAATGGAGCCGTCTTTGGGAACCAGCGTTTCATATCTTCAGCATAAATCCGGTTGCACATGTAAAAATATTTTTTTTCCCGGGTAAGGAACAAGGCCTGGAATCGTTCACAGCCACCGGGATTGAACCCGGTGATGTATTCAAGGTTATTGGACGGCCCGATCACCACAGCGTCCAGGTTTCTTTCTTTCATCATTAAGAAAAGTTTATCAATTTTTGAAAAATTAAACATGGGGTAAGGTTCTCCTGAGAATTAAGAGCCGGCAACTTTTTTTAAGGTATTGCCCGACAGCCTGTATCGAATCCATTCATCCTGGGGTTTGGCTCCCAAAGATTCGTAAAATCCAATGGCCTGAGAATTCCAGTCCAATACAGACCACTCTACCCTGCCGCAGTCTTTTTTCAGAGCCAGGCAGGAGAGATGTTTCAGGATTTTTTTTCCAGCCCCGCAATTTCTGTATTCCGCGAGAATGAAAAGATCTTCTATATAGAGTCCATTTTTCCCCTGCCATGTGGAGTAGTTAAAAAAATAAACTGCGTGGCCAATGGGAACATTGTCTGCTTCACATATAATTACATGGGCGGTGGCATCTTTTCCAAAAAGGGTTTTTATAATCTGTTCTTTGCCGGCTTTAACCTCATGCTCCGCTTTTTCTTCTTTTGCAAGTTCTTGTACAAAGTGTAAAAGCAGCGCTGCATCTTTGACACTGGCCTCTCTAATTGTTATTTTTGACACAGGTTGCTCCCTTTTTTAAGGCATATAAATCTCATCGTTTATTGCGTTTACATCCCCCACAGAATATTGCTGCAGAACTTTTGCACCCAAAGAGCATAATTCATTGTCTCCTTCTGTAAAGAGCTCCACTTGAAACCATTTGGCATTATAAAATTGATCCTTCATACCGGGGATCTGTTCTCTGATCTCCCTGTTTACCTGTTGAAGGGATAAGTCTATATTTCCGGATGCACCGGCATCCAGCGTAATTGTCCCGTGAAAGACATCCTTGACAACACCTATTTCTTTGCCCAATTTATCATCAACATACAATTGTTTGCTGATTTGAACACTCAACACCCTTACTTTGAATTTGGCCCGGTAGGGGCCTGTATTTTGGATTTTATAGCGGAACGCACTGTTATGCATGGTAATTTTATTAATTTTGCCTGTAATCTTCGGTATGTTTAATTTATAATAGACCTCTTGTTTTGTGATGGTATTGCGAACTTCAATTTCAATTCTCTGGATTTGCCAGCATTCGGCATAATTTTTATAGTATATACCACCGCCGCCGCCTGCTACGGCACGTGATGTTCCAACCCTGATGAAGGCCCTGTTGGTGGTGACATTTCCCACAATGGGCGGTTGGGTGTAGGTATAAAAAACAGGGGTGATTTTTAATTGATTCGGCTGGATACCAATATTTCCCATGTTTTTAATTTTGATCCTGAAATACCCCCGGCCAAGGTATTCACCCCCGGTTACGATCACCTTCTGGACCGGGTTGACAAACGGGTCCGAATTCATGGTTTCTATCTGGGATACAGGATTACTGCCATGGGTGGCATGGGAATATTTATCCGGCATTTTGATGGTTTTGGAAATTATTCTTCCGGATGTAAGATCTTTGATTTCAACCTTTAGGTGGGTGGCTGACGGCATTCGCTGCCAGGCATGTCTGCCAAAGTTCATGGTTTGACCTGTTTTAATGGCTTTCCCATATGTAAATGGCGCACCGGCAGGGCCGATGGGTTTTGTTACCAGAAGCTGGCTGGCTGTCACCCTGACGCGGTTTTTTTGCAGTCTTGGGCCGTGATTTTTAATAATAGAGGACCAGTTCCAGTTATTGCCCTGTTTTTTCATGGCAAGGACTTTAAACTGCATGGCTGTCCAGGAGGTTTTAATTGTGTGCGGCATGCTGACAGGACCTGATGCAACAGCAAAATCAGATAGAGTGAAGAAAATAAAAATAGCGCTAAACAAAATTCGAATCATAAGATACTCCTTTTTGATTACGGGCAGATCTCCTCTTTGAGCATGCAGCAGGCAATTT
>JAGLNZ010000224.1 GCA_023139225.1 Desulfobacula sp.
GGCACTGGAAGGGTGATCAAACATCCTAAAAAAACTCTGGAGGGTTTGGATATTTCCGATTACAAATTTGTACAGGAAATGATCACCAAAAAAAACGGCTATATTGAGTATGATTGGAAAAACCCGGATGATCCGATGCCAAGGCCCAAGGCGCTTTACCTGAACTATTTTGAACCCTGGAACTGGATGATCACTGTATCCTCCTATCGAAAAGAATTTTCCAAACTTGTCAACATCAATGATTTTAAAGAGAGCATCTTAAGCTTAAGATTTGGGAAAACCGGATATTCCTATATCATGGATACCAAAGGAAATATGATTATCCATCCTGAACTTGCCGGGATCAATGTATTTTCCCACCAGGACTTTTCCAGCAGATTTTTTAAAAAAATGCTGGGAAAAAAGAATGGGAAAATGATCTATTCATGGAAGAACCCCAAAGAGGACCGGTTCAGAAAGAAACTGGTTATTTTTAACTATATTCCAGAATATGAATGGATTGTGGCCTCCTCCAGTTATCTGGATGAATTTTTCTCTCCTTTGAAAACCATTAAAAACTTTATCATTATCGTGGGGATTGCCTCTTTGATTATATTTATCCCCATCACCTTTATCTTGAGTTCCACTATCACAAAGCCCTTGCGGGAGCTTATGAACCGGTTTAACCAGGATATTATCGACGGATTTTCCAATCGACTGGTTAAAATGGAGTCCCATGATGAGGTGGGGCAGCTCACATTTTACTATAACTCCTTTATGGACAAGCTTGAAACCCATAACAAAGATCTTAAAGCACAGATTGCAGAAAGAAAGCTGGCCCAGGAAGCTTTGCAGGAAAGCGAAGAAAAAAATCGGTCTGTTATGGAAGCAACACCTGATCCCATTGTGGTTTATGATATGAAAGGAGCTGTCACCTATATGAATCCAGCCTTTACAAGGGTGTTTGGCTATACACTGCAAGACAGCACGGGGAAAAAAATGGATCATTTTGTTCCCAAAGAGCATTGGAAAGAAACCATGAAAGGAATCGGAACAATCCTTGAGGGCAAAGTGCTGCCGCGAACCGAGACCCAAAGAATATCAAAGGACGGCCGGCTCATTGATGTGACCACCCGGGGATCGGTCTACCGGGATAAGAACGGGCAGCCTTTGGGATCAGTGATTACCCACAGGGATGTATCCCAGGTCAAACACCTTGAAAAGGCCATAATGGAAATTGGGGAAAAAGAACGGCAAAAAATCGGAAATGACCTTCACGATGATCTTTGTCCCCACTTAATCGGGATTGAAGGATTAAGCAAAGTGCTGAAACAAAAACTTGAAGGATACTCCCAAGAAGCAGGGCAGCTGTCAGATAAAATCACGGAGTTAATAAAGGACGCCATTTATAAAACACGCCAGCTTGCCAGGGGGCTTTGCCCGGTTTATTTTAACCATGGCCTTGAATCATCATTACAGGAGCTTGTGACCAATACCCGGATCATGCACCAAATTGAGTGCCATCTTGAATGCAAAGAAAAAATCCCTGTGGAAAACAGCATGGTGACCATCAACCTGTATCATATTGCCCAGGAGGCTGTTCAAAATGCCATTCGTCACGGAAAGGCAGACAAAATTATAATTATCATGGAAAAACACGGGGGTCAGTTTCTTCTCAGTGTGAAGGACAATGGGATTGGAATGAACCCATCAAAGGAGACAAACGGCATGGGGTTGCGGATCATGAATTACAGGGCCAACCTTATCGGAGCGTCTTTGTCGATCAATTCCGGTGATACTTCAGGTACAAGGGTTAATCTGGCATTGCCTTTGAATGCCTTGAGCTGATTCGGCCAATGCCCCATTGATCTTGAATATTGACTTTCTTCCTGGTGCTCTGGAACATTTTTGAGAGATTTATATCGGGGAAGCTCCTTTATACGACTTGAGACGCTGTTTCAAAGTTCCAGTATGTAACTCAAATAAATGATTGTCATAATCGAAAAAATATAGGGATCTTCCTTCTTCATTGATGCGATTGCGCCCCTCTAAAATTTCAACACCGAGAGAATGGACGCGATTAACATACTTTTCAAAGTCTGCCTCTGCCACTTTTAACGCCAAATGATTATATGTCTTTTCGGGAAGAGACTTTCCTTCCATAATTACGAGCCACAACCCGTTGATCGAAAAGAACTTCTCTTTGGAAATTGAATATTCTCTTTTTCCGCTAGAATAGATTTCCTTTGCATCAAAGATGCTGGTCAAAAATGTAGTCATCTGTTCGAGATCACTCACAATAAAAGTGATATGACTCAATCCTTCAATCATTTTTCTCCTTAACAGGTTTACTTGAAGTTTGGCTTTTAAACTGCTTTAAGATG
>JAGLNZ010000225.1 GCA_023139225.1 Desulfobacula sp.
TTTATTATTGGTAAAAGGACTGATAAATCTCTAAAACATCTTGGACCGCTCCTTCAAACAGTTCTTTTCCAATATCAATGGATGCAAGAGATGAATCCGATCCGATTCTGCCATCCGGAAAGTTGTTCTGAAAGTCAAAACAATCTCTAAAATCATTAACGGGAGCCACCTTGGGAGTTAAATCTGCTTTTTTAACAGCATTCGGGTAAGCGTAAAAACTAAGTGAAATCTCGGAAGGTGTGGCATGATGCCCTTTAACCCCTTCAAAATATTTATTCCCAAGTGCTTCAACTCGTTTTCCATCATACCAATTACAAAGATGCAAATGAGAAGACGAAGGTCTTTTTAAGAGACTATGCTCTGCATATATTTCTGAAAAAGCTGCTTTTATCGAATCAACATTTCCACCATGTCCATTCAGAAAAAATAGATGTGTAAACCCATGACCAGCCAATGAAAGAATCACATCTTTTATCAAAGCAATCATGGTAGTGGGTCTTAGAGTCATGCTACCCGGAAACGACAGGTGATGTTGAGACATCCCGATTTGTAGAGTTGGAGCAATCATGACTTTTATCTTTTCTGATATACCTGCTGCCACAACTTCCGGGCAAATCGAATCCGTACCGATTAATCCCATTGGCCCATGTTGCTCCATTGAGCCTATTGGAATAATGATATCTTTTTGTGCTTTTAAATAATCTTCAACTTCACACCAAGTTGATAATCTAAGTTGCATAGTAACTCCCTGTGAATGATAAATTATATCCCTATACGAAACGTACTCAAAATAGAAAAATATATCCTTAAGGCATTTCAATTAATTTCGGCTCACCAGCATTTATGGTCTGCTTATCGAATAAAAAAGCCAACGGCTGCCTTTTTTCGATGTATAGGATTAAGATAAAAACTTGATTTTTGTCAAGAAAAGGATAAAAAACTTTAAAAAAGATATTGATTTTTTCCTGGTGCTCGTTGCGCCTGACGGTTAGCTATAGATTAAAAATTGTACTCTCATCTGCCCTGCCTGAACCCTGGTTAACCATTGCATGAACTTTTTAAAAGTGCTATCTTCAGCCAACATTGAACCATGATTAAAATGATTTATGCCAAATAAAAAGAAAATACTGCTGGTTGAAGATCATCCCATTTTCAGACTGGGGCTTGCCGAACTGATCAACCAGGAAGAAGATTTTATTGCTTTTGGTGATTCAAAAGATGTGGAGCCTGCCATTATGGAAATAGGGACCCTTAAGCCCGACCTCATTATTGCAGATATCACATTGAAAAACTCTGATGGCATTGATCTTGTAAAATACGTTAAAAAACATCACAAAAACATTCCTGTTCTGGTGCTGTCCATGCATGATGAATACTTATATGCCCAAAGAGCCCTCCATGCGGGCGCCAGGGGGTATATCATGAAACAGGAAGCCATGGAATCAGTGGTTACCGCCATTCACCATGTTCTTGACGGTAAAATTTATCTCAATGAAAAAGTAAAAGAACATATTCTTTCCAATATTTCCGACACACTCGAATCCAAAGAAAAGACACCCATTGACCGGTTGACAGACAGGGAACTTCAGGTATTTAAAATGATCGGCAGGGGCTTTTCTTCCAGGGATATCGCCGAAAACCTTTTTTTAAGCATTAAAACCATTGGTACCTATCGGGAAAGAATAAAAGAAAAACTCAACTTAAAGCACGCCAATGAACTGATCCGATGTGCCGTGCACTTTGAAAAGACCGGCCAGATAAGCACCCAGCCTGATTGAATCCGGCTTTGTAGGTTTGCAAACCTACAAATACATACTGGTTTTAACCACAAACCCTTCCTAAATCACCTACATTCAAAATCCGATTTTCACCGATTGTTTAATTCCTCGTCCTTTAATACACCAAAGTTAGCGCGCTATCTTAATGTTGTGAAAACTTTGAAGTTCATGTTGAAAAAAACTTAAATGAAAAAACCCGGCCGATTAAGGCCGGGAAAATATATTTTTACATAAACCATCGTTATTGGAGAAGAAAGGGGGTGAAGCATTTTTTAACTGGTTTTAACTTTTAAAGAAACCAAAACAAACTTACTTCAAAGGAAAAAAGGTAAAACATATGACAATAAAACCAAATATGACCGACTATAACAAAGAATATAAAGAATTCAAATGGGATGTCCCTGAATATTTCAATTTTGCCGAAGAAGTCATTGACAAATGGGCCCAAGACAAAGAAAAGCTTGCTATGCTCTGGGTGAATGACAATGGAGCCCAGATTAAAATAACCTTTAATGACTTCAGTGTGGCCTCTAAAAAACTTGCCAATGTTTTTAAGGCCCAGGGCATCGGGCAGGGGGATGTTGTCATTGTTGTTCTTCCAAGAAATATTGAATGGTGGATTATTTTCACAGCCTGTATTAGATGCGGTGCCATGGTTGCACCGGGAACCACACAGCTTACCTCAAAAGATCTGGAATTTCGTGCCAACAAATCCAATGCCGCCTGTATCATTACCAATCCTGAGATTGCAGCGACATTTGATGAAGTGGCAGACAAATGTGATACCATAAAATCAAAAATCGTTATTGAAGCAGCCAGAGACGGATGGGTCTTTTTTGACGATGCCATGAAAGATGCTTCAGAGGACTTTCAAACAGCCAAAACAAAAGCTGAGGATAATTGTCTGGTTTATTTTACATCCGGTACAACAGGATTTCCGAAAATGGCTCTGCACACCCACTCTTATGCCATCGGGCACCAGGTAACCGGAAAATACTGGCTGGATTTAAAAGAAGATGACATGCACTGGAATGTATCTGATACGGGTTGGGCAAAAGCAGCCTGGTCAAGCTATTTTGGTCCATGGAACCAGGGATCAGCCCTGTTTACCCATCACACAGACCGGTTTGATCCAAAAATAACTCTTGATTTGCTGGCCAAATATCCCATCACCACCATGTGCGGTGCTCCCACCATCTATAGAATGCTGGTATTACAGAATCTGTCCCAGTATAAGTTTCCTGCACTCAGGCACTGTGTTGGTGCAGGAGAACCGTTGAACCCGGAAATCATCGATGTCTGGAAAAAGGCAACAGGATGTATTATCAGGGACGGTTACGGCCAGACTGAGACGGTGCTTCTTGCCGGAAGTTTCCCCTGCATTGAACCGCGTTTCGGTTCCATGGGAAAACCCACCCCTGGTATTGATCTGCATGTAATTGATGATCAGGGCAACATCCTTGGACCAAACGAAGAGGGTGATATAGCAATAAGAATTGACCCTGAAAAACCGGTCGGGCTCTTTAAAGAATACTGGAAAGAACCTGACAGGACAGCTAATGCATTTATTCCGGGCTGGTATCTGACAGGAGACAAAGCCTATGTGGATGAAGACGGATACTTCTGGTTTGTGGGAAGATCGGATGATGTTATCTTAACTTCCGGTTACAGGATCGGGCCGTTTGAGGTGGAAAGCGCCCTGATCGAGCATCCGGCTGTTGCAGAGTCTGCTGTTGTTTCAAGCCCGGATGAGACCCGCGGTGAAGTGGTTAAGGCCTTTATCGTTCTCGTTCCAAATAATGAGCCCGGTGATGGTCTGATTAAGGAATTGCAAGATTATGTCAAAAAGACCACGGCACCCTATAAATATCCAAGAAAAATAGAATTTGTAGAAGAACTGCCTAAAACCATTAGTGGTAAGATACGACGAATTGACCTGAGAGACGCTGAGTGGGGCAGATAAACCCTTATCACATCCAAAATGGTTGAAACAGGCTCATTTTGCAGGCACCTGTCTGATCAGGTGCCTGCAAAAAACAAATATCATATCTATTAAAAAAGGAAGGCATATCCATGAAAGAAAAACTCTACAAAAAAGAAATTACACTCACCATTGTATTTTCTGTTCTATTACTTTTAGTGGGTCATTCAGCTTCTATTTTCGTTCTTTTTCCAGGGCTCCAGCAAGGCACATTATGGGGATTCCCCGTTCAATACATCATTCCCATTCTTTTAGGATGGTTCGGTGTTGCCGCTGTTTCTCTGGTTATGACCATCATGTGCAACAAATTTGATGATGAAATGGAAGAGTATGTCAGTTTACTTCCTCCAGAAACTGAGACCGAAACCCAAACTGAAAAAATTTATGAATAAGGAGATTATAATATGCCAGCTGAATACGCGTTAAGCAATGTATGGATAGGACTCGGTATTGTTTTCATCCTTTTTGTTATTTTTTACGGGGTTGGTTTTATGGCCAGCCGTAAAACCAGTTCAGATGAAGATTTTTACGCAGCAGGATTTTCCATCGGACCTGTTACCAATGGTCTTGGGATGGCAGCCACCTGGGCCAGTCTTGCAACCTTTTTAGGCGTCATTGCCCTGATTTTAAAGCTCCAGGTTCCCTTTGTCTATCTCTGGATTCAATGGGCCATCTCCATTCCTTTGCTCACCCTTTTGTACGGGACCAGTTTAAGAAGAATGAAAGCCTTTACTCCCGCGACCTTCATCAAACAACGCTATGGAAAACCCGCCACCATCGTTATTGTCTGCTGGATGATCCTTATCATGATCATGTATGCCTTAGGCCAGATGATTGGCCTTGGAAGAGCATTCGAACTTCTCTTCGGCGTACCGTATAACACTGCCATCATTGTTGCTGGCGTTGCAACCGTTGGATTTATCACCATCGGCGGTATGTATGGCGCCACCTATAATGCGGCCTTCCAGATGGTTGTAATGACCATTGCCATGGTTGTTCCCATGGGTGCTATCATGAAAATCATGGGATCTTCCGGATGGTGGTTCCCGCCATTGGCCTACGGTGATATGGTGCCGGAGATGATTAAAAATATCCCAACATTCTTTGATATGAAATATGATTTCAGATGGTATTTCGCCCTGATTCCGGCCTTTACCTTAGGGCCGATCGCATTACCCCATCTTGCCATGAAAGTATTTACCTCATCGTCTGTAAAAAGCGCCCGGTGGGCCGTTGTATGGTTTGCCCTGTTTTTGGGCCTTCTTTTCTCAGGAACCTATGTGGTGGGATTTGCCGGTAACTTCTTTACAGCTACCACAGGTAACGTGATTGCAAAGGCTGACCAGACCCTGTTGATTCTCAATGTGTTTTACAACCCCACACTTGTTGCGGCCTTTGTTATGGGAGGCGCGGTGGCTGCAGGGCTTTCCACCATTGGCGGCAACCTCATGGCCATTGCAGGACTCGTAGGAGCAGACCTTTTGGGAATCATTGCCCCTGATATGGAAACTTCTAAAAAAATGAAATGGGGATACGCTGCTCTTCTCACCGGCGGAGCCGTTGCCATCATCATGGCTTTCAGACCTCCAAAATTTTTAGTGACCAGTATTCTCTGGGCATTCGGTCTGCTTGCCACCACAGCCACCCCGGCTATTTTACTGGGAGTGTGGTGGAAAGAAGCCAATAAGCTTGCATTAATCGTTTCTTCTTTATTCTGCGGTTTTCTTTTTATCCTGATTTCTCCCCATGTCATTCCCTCTATTTGTGTAGGCAAAGGCCTTGTCGCAGCACTTGGCATGTCCGGCGGAATGGTCACCATACCATTGAGTTTTGCCATGTTTATCATCCTGTCTATTGTCTTTAACAGAATATCCTTGCTCAAAGCCTATGCTCCCACTTTGGTAGATAAAAAGGTCATTGACAGAATTCATGGCTGGGGAACAGATTATGAAGAAACCAGGTACAACGGTATTACATCACCTTTGATTATATCTGCTATCTGTCTGGCTATATTTTTCTGGGGTCTTCAACCCTGGACTTAAAACTTTAAAAGGCGTTCTCCTCCTGGAATTGCGCCTGCTTGCCTCACCCCGGGACCCATTATATCCCGGGGTGAGGCAAGCCATAAAAGGAAATTCAAATGAACTATTTTAATTCCATGATCCGGCTTCTTTGCTTTGACTTAGCCCCCATAAAAAATCTGAGCATAAAACAGCTGCAATATTTTTGCATCATTAATGTGGCTGTTCTTGGACTGGTTTACGGATTTTCCGCCTCTTTTTTCAGCAAAATCGTTTTAATTGAAAAAGGCTTTGATGCGTCTTCTTTTAATGCCCTGAAAATCATAGTTGCAGGCATTCCCACAGCCTTTTTAATGCATGCCGGAGCCACTCTCTTTATCTGGGTTTTTCTAAGTGCCATCGGTGGAAAAGCAAACTTTATAATGGCCTACTTTAATATCGGGGCTGCATCTATTTCTCTGTGGCCGCTGGCGCCCTTTATTGCTGCGATTCAAACCGGCAGCAGGATACCCTTGATGATTGGACTGACTGTCTGTTTTTCCTTATATGCCTTTTTTGTGAATGTTCTGGTCATAAAGGCAAGTTTCCAATTATCCCAGGCCAAAATGTTCATTGCCACATCTGTTACTATAATGTATATCGGGTGCTTTTTATATTTGTGGGTATAAGGGATTATTTTTTCTTTTTCCGTTTTTTCTTCTTTTTTTCCCAGTCTTCCTGCTCCCTTATCAGATCCTGGATACTTTGAGTCGCACTGGAAAAGGTGATGGTTTCGGCCCGCTCTTTTTTGCTGACGGATATGGTTTCAATCTCTTTATTTAAAAACTGCTGGATGTCTTCAAGGCGTTCTTTTTCTTCCTGGCTGCAAAAGGAGATAGCAATCCCTTTTTTAACTCCTCTGCCCGTTCTTCCCACCCTGTGGACATAATTTTCGCTCTTTTCAGGCAGGTCATAATTAATAACATAATGAATATCGGGAATATCGATGCCCCTGGCACTGACATCCGTGGCAATTAAAATATTCATCTTGCCTTGTTTAAAGAGATTCATGGCGTTTGTCCTGTCTTTTTGATCTTTTTCACCATGAAGGGTTAAAGCCTTTATATCACCCCTTTCAAGGGCTTTTGCCACCCGTTCCGCCCGAACCCTGGTTCTGACAAAGACAATAATCCTTGCATCCGGATTATCGCTGATAAATCTTCGTAAAAAAAATCGTTTATCATCCATTTCAACAAACATGACAAAGTGGGATACATTTTTAGAAACCGGATCTTCCGGGGAAATTTGAATCCTGATGGCAGAAGATTTGACCTGGGAAAAGGCAAGCTTTTTAATCTCCTTATTGATTGTTGCAGAAAAGAAAAGGGTCTGGTGTTTTCTAAAAAGCTTTTTTTTTACTGATTTTATATCATTAATAAATCCAAGATCCAGCATCTGGTCAGCCTCATCAAGGACAAGGGTGTCTACCCGTTTCAAGCTGATAGCCCCCTGGCTGATCAGATCAAACATTCGTCCGGGTGTAGCCACAAGCACATCAATTCCACTGGAAAGTTTTTTAATCTGGGGCTCCTGCTCTACCCCGCCGTAAACAGCAAATGTTTTTACCTTGGTATGTTTTGAAAGCCCGTCAAATACAGATCCAATTTGCAAGGCCAGTTCCCTTGTGGGTACCATGACAATACATTGAATTCCAAAGGATCTCTTTGAACTCTTTGTGCTGTGGATTTTATCAATTATAGGGATGGCAAATGCTGCTGTTTTCCCGGTACCTGTCTGGGCAATGGCAAGGACATCCTCCCCCTTCATAATAGAAGGAATAGCCTTATACTGAATGTCTGTAGGACGCTTAAATCCAAGCCCGGACAGATTTCTTTTAATAGCCGACGATATATGGTATTTGTCAAATTTCATGGAATCTTTCGATCTTTTAAAGGTTAAAGTCCTAAAATACAGATAAATCCTTTAAAAGGCAATATCAGAACTGGACAAACTATTAATCTACTCCTTAAAACAAAAGTTAAGAATGATTTCACACAGAAATTTTTCCAACTATCCGGCTCGTTTGCTCAGCAGAGATTAAAGATACCATTTGAATTGTTGAATATTTGAAGGGTCAAACTGTATGCAAGTTATGCTGCGAGTTTGATTATGTTGCCAGTATTTTATTC
>JAGLNZ010000226.1 GCA_023139225.1 Desulfobacula sp.
GCAAAAATGAGCCAGAGCATGACCGTAAATATTGAAGCTCTTGAACAAGCCTGTCAAACCTATGAACAGGCCTTTGAGACCTATGCCTTAATTTCACAGGAAACCATTAATATCGCATCCCAGAGCTCCAATGCCCTGGGAAAAATGAACGACCGGTTCAGGGCAAGAACCGATGCATTAACAGCAAGACGTGCGGACGCATAAGCTGAAATACATAAATCTGCACGCTTTAAAATTGGAGGCATTCCATGCTTGATATTGCAACACAAAAATCTTTTACCAAAAGAATAAGCGCTATAAGAACCCTTAAGAAAGAGGATCTTGTTTCCGGACAGGATAAGGCATCACTGACTATAAAAAATGCCGGCTGCCATTCATTTTTTGACTATCTTGGCAATACCTATTTTGTAAAGAGCTTAAATAAATACGAAGAGACCTCTGATGATTTTAAAAGCAAAAAAGGATATTTTATTTATGAATTGACCTGCCTTTGCCTTGAAACCGGGCAATCCTTTAATTTTGAATGGGAATTTGATGATGAGCTTGAAATTTCCATGACCCTTGAGCGCCTTTCTTTCAGGGATTTAAAGGATGATGCAGCAGAATCCATTGACGAAGATGATCTCGACCAGATTGCCGATGACAAGGATTCAATTGTAATCAACGGCGAAAAATTCTGGTATGAAGATGACTGGGCAGCTGTTTATTACAGGGAGACCAAAGAAGAAAAGGTCTATATGTATGAATTTGAAAATGAAAGCCACACTAAATTTCTCACCATTGAGGAATGGTCCGGATCAGGTAAAGATTCGTACCAGATTTATACCTCAAGCCCTGTTGATCCGAACAATGTCAGCATCATCAGCAAAGGAGACCTTTAAGGATGGTTCATAAAAGAAAACAGCTCCTTATGAACTTTATTGCCGGATTGACCATTGCGGCTCTGGTTGTCGTATCGGCAGGATGTGGCGGCGGTCTTCCCAAAGAACTGAAAAATGATGCCAAATCCCTGCTCAACACTATAAAGGCCGGCAAATCCCGGGTGGACACCCATAAGGAAAAATACAAAAATCTTACCAAATCATCTGAATTTAAGGCGGTTGAACCCTTTGCCGTAAAGGAAAACTGGAATCAAAAATTTCAACTTGCCCATACCGAGTTTGTAAGAGCCAAAACACTCTATGATAAAGACTTAAAACCCCTGGTCAGCAAAAACAAACCCGAACTTGCCCCCCAGGTAAAACAGCAGATTGAAAGGATAAAAAAGGTTCTTAAAGACGCGGAGGAATTGTCCCGGTATCCGATTTCACGGTTTTCAAAAATCAAGAAAACCATTGTCAATGTCACAAGCCTGCAATCCCGGGCAAAAAATAATGCCGAACAGATCACTAGGATTGCAAATGAAATTAAAACCGGCCCCATATCAAAAGCCAATACTGACTTTCCTGATTTAAGTGAAAAAATCAACACCCGTTTTGCACCGCTGTCCAATCTTGAAAGGAAGTCCCGGGATCATTTGAGTGTTATAGCTGATGTTTATAACAAGCATACAGCAGGCGCAAGTGCTGACTATGCCGCGTTTGCCGATAGCAGCGATGCACTTCTTTCAGACCTTGAACAGGCCAAAATCCTTGAACCAAAATTAACCCTGGAGATGGCCCAGCTCTATTCGGGCTACACAAAAATTCTTAAAGATATGAAAGAAGAGTATTTTGTGACCATAAAAAGGGAATCCTGGAATGAAAACTCTGATTATTACGATCCAAGATTTGCTACCTTTCAACGCCAGGTGAGCCCGGAAGCATATGAAGCGTTAACCGCTGACAACCTGGATACCATTGCCGCCATTACCGCAGGATTTACAGGGTCAAAGCTTTCAACCAATATCGGCGGCCTGTTGTGGAAAGAATTGTCCATTAATCCCACGGAGCAATGGCCGGGAAGAGGACACAATGCAGCTTCTTTCTGGGTTGAAAATTCAAAGGAAGCCTATTTCCATCAATATATACTGGAAGAAAACGGCGAAACAAAAGAAACAGACTGGGAAAAGGTTGATGCAAGCTTTTATGATGCCAATCTTGAATACCTTGGCATGGCAATACTTGCCAAACCCTATGGGGTGTTTGAAAAAGACCGCCTGGTCCAGGCTTCCCCACCGGGTATGGCCTATGTGGGCAATTCTAAATACGGGGAGTGGAAAAAAGATAATACAGGCAATCAGTTCTGGTCCTGGTATGGAAAATATGCTTTATTTTCCATGCTCTTCAATTCTCGGCCATCCTATTTTCATTACAATTCCTGGAATGGCTGGAACAATAATTACCGGAACAACCGGCCGTATTTCGGCAAAACCCAAAACGGGTTTCAAAAATATGGTACTTCCGGCACCCATGTGAAACAATCGCCAAAATTTCAAAACACAAATTTTGCAAAAAGCGGCGGTTTTAAATCCCAGACTGCTTCTGTCAGGGGCGCCGGCGCCAACCTTCGTGGCGGCGGCCCGAAAAGTAAAGGCAAATAAAATGATTTTAAGGAGAAAAGAATGGATATAGCAGTAACTCTCGCAGGTCTTGGTCAAGGATTGACATATGTTATCGTGGGCATCTTTTTTATCTGGCTGGCTAAAAGAGTGGATGACTGGCGCACAAAAGAGTTTAATGATGATGTTCATATTGATGATGGCAATGTTGCTGTGGGCTTGAGAAGGGCCGGGCTGTATCTTGGAATTGCCATTGCACTTTCAGGTGCCATGGACGGGTCTTCAAAAGGCTTTTTTCTTGATGTGATCCAATTGGTGATTGACGGGCTTATTATAACGGGATTTATGTTCTCATCCCGGTTTATCAATGATTATATCATGCTGGGCAATCTCAATAATGATGAAGAATGCATCAAAGTATTTCAACAGCCTGATAAAAATGAAGTTGTAGGCAATACAGCCGTGGGTATGGTTGAAGCAGGAATGTATATTGCCACGGGATTCATTCTAAACGGATCCCTTTCAGGCGCCGGCGGAACCTTTTTCCAGGGAATTGTAAGTGCCGTTCTCTTTTTTATCGTGGGCCAGATAACCCTGTTGCTTTTTGGCTTGCTTTATGAGCTGATCACCCCCTTTAATGTGAGAAATGAAATTAAAAAAAATAATCTTGCAGCCGGGATCGGGCTTGGCGGTATCCTTATGGCTTTGGGCATTATCCTCATGTCAAGTATTTCAGGGCCGTTCACAGGATGGACCAATGATCTTGCAAGCTTTGGCATATATGCCCTTTTCGGAATAGTTATGCTGTTGATTTCCAGACTAGTAATCGACAGGCTTCTTTTACCCACAACCAATATTGCCACGGAAGTCAAAGAAGACCGGAATGTTGCCGCCTTGATCGTTGTGGTAAGCGCCATTAATGCGGTTGCGATTATCATAGCCTTCTCCATGTAAAGAGATGACAAAAAAAAACCAGCTCAGCTTTGCATCGGTGCTGCTGTGCGCCTGCATGTTTGCAAGCGGTGCCTGCGGCATTATCCTTGAGTATATCCAGGCAAGCCTTGCCTCCATGATACTTGGCAATTCCTTTGAGCAATGGGCCATGGTCATCGGGCTCATGCTGTTCTGGATGGGATTCGGCAGCCTGATCCAGGCACAAATTTCAAAAAAATATCTCATATACACCTTTATCGCCGTTGAAACGGGACTGGCACTTGTGGGAGGATTTTCTCCTACCTTAACGTATATATCTTATGGTTATACCGCCCATTACAGCCTGGTGCTCTATTTTTTCGTCAGTTTCATCGGGATCATGATCGGCCTTGAAATTCCCGTGATTATCAGGATCAATAATGACTTTAGCAAAGAATTGTCCACCAATCTTGGAAACATCCTGAGCGCTGATTACCTTGGCAGTCTGATCGGATCATTCATCTTTGTATTTATCTTTCTAAGATTCACACCCATCACGGAAGCAGCCTTTTTGACCGCCGGGGCCAATTTTTCCCTGGCCTTTATTACCTTTATCTATTTTTCTAAAAAAGGCCTGTTAAAAACAGGGTTCCTGATACCTGTCATCATGTTGAGCACTTTTTGCGCCATATTTTACGGATATCTCAATAATCGTCAATGGAATATTAAGATTGAGCAGCCCCTGTACGATGACCCCATCGTTTTAAGTAAAACTACCCGATACCAGCATATCGCCATCACCCATTACAAGCCTTTTGATGAGGTCCGGCTCTTTTTAAACGGGAACCTGCAATTTTGCAGCACAGATGAACAACGATATCATGAACCCATGGTGCACCCTGTTATGAATCTTGTCCCGGTCAAGTCAAGGGTCCTTATTCTCGGCGGCGGAGACGGGTGCGCCTTAAGAGAAGTTTTGAAATATAAAGATGTAAAAGAAGTGCTTTTAGTGGATCTTGACCCTGAAATAACCCA
>JAGLNZ010000227.1 GCA_023139225.1 Desulfobacula sp.
GTGGGGCTGAAGCGCAAAGGCATCTTACTTGTTTTCTCCTATTTGGCTCTTTTATTGACATCAAGTTTATTGATTAAACTTGTTGAACCTTCTGATTCCGCCTTAACCCATTTTGATCAGGCTTTATGGTGGAGTATTGTGACCAGCACAACTGTTGGTTATGGAGACCTGTTCCCTGCCTCTAACTTGGGGAAAATCGTGGCGGTTCTTTTACCCATGTTTATGGGTATCGGGCTTGGTGCTGCATTTATTACCCATATTGCTTCATTGTTGATTGAAAGGAGAGATCAAAAAATGCACGGAGAAAAAAAGTACAAGGAAAGTGGTCATATCCTGCTGGTAGGATCAACCAATGAAACAGAACAACTGATTGAAGAAATTCAAAAAGATGAAACATATGCCAGCCAGGATATTGTGCTTGTGGCCGACATCTCAAGGCATCCCTTTTTGGATTCAGATAATATTTTTTTTGTTAAAGGCAAGCCCGATGCCCGTCATACCCTCAATAAAGCCAATATTAAAGAAGCGACAAGAATCATTATTCACACGGGGAATGATGAAGAAAGCCTGTTTGCCCTTATCAATGCCCTTAAATTAAAAAATAAAGCCTGCGAAATTACGGTCCGCTGCATATCAACCCAGTCTTTGGACACATTTTCAAGTGTTCGGGGCAACTTTCAAGTCATCATGCAGATGACAGCTGAAATGATGGTGCAGGCCATGCAGGACAAGGTGCATATCCCGTTACAGATCCTTTTGAAAAACGATGCCAATGAAGAAATATATTATGTAGTTGTTCCTGAAGCTGCCCCGGATCTGACCTGGTGGTCTCTGCATGATTATCTGAAAGTAAAATACAATTACCTGACCTTTGCCATGCAAACCAGTAACAAAAAAGTGATTGTCAATCCGCCAAAAGAACAGATGGTTTCACAAGGAGACGGCATCTGGCTCATGGCCCCGAAAAGGCCGGTCAACATGGCATGGCCGTCATAAATTATGCATGACCATTTTGGCTTGATAAACAAAAAAATAAAGGCAATAATGGTCTGAATATTAACTTAACCAATTATTTTTATGGTATCACATTCAATGAACCAGCTATTTGAAGGATTTACGGAATCCATCTGCCCTAAAACAAAAGTCAGGACAAAGAAAAGCCCTGAATGGACAAATATTGCCCTGACAAAAAAGTACTCTGTCACATTTGAACTGATAAACGATAATATCCTCAGTGCCTTTCCAGGCGGCAAAATCAGTTTTGAAGGAACTATTGCCCTTTTTGAAAATTATGACCGGTTTTTAGAGCAGGTCCATCTTAACGGCAAGCAATATATTGAAATTTCAGATTACAGTCGGATCACCAACATTCCTTCGAAAAGAACCCGGCTGAAAGTCTTAAGCCTGTTAACAAAAAAGGTGGATAACAACCTTTTAATCGGTCATTTTGTCTACAATGTTCCCAAACATATCCGATGGATGTACAATATAGGTATAAGCCTGAAACAGCCCGGTATACCGATGATTGCCTTTGATACTTATGAGGAGGCTGTCCAGGAATCTTTACAGCTTTTGAGCAATGCCCCAAAAAAAATCAAACCGCTATCGTTTTTGCAAAGCATTATCCAAAAATTCCGCCCGGGCCGCAGGCTTGAACACTATTCAGACGAGCTCCTGAAATATATGGGCTCCATCAACTGGGATGAACATGGTATCCAGTTTGAAAACATTCCAAATTCCCATCCTTTCAAATCGGTTTTTGATGCCTTAACCGTTATAAAAACCGATATTGACCAGACATTTAATGAAAGACAAAAAACAGAAAAAAGATATAAAAGCCTTTTTCATCATATTGCTGATCCGATTATTGTATTTGACCAGGAAGACTACCATATCATTGACTGCAACAATGCTTTTTTAAATATTTACGGCTATACCAAAGATGAATTAAAGAGCATGACCCCGCATGATCTTCACCCGAAAGAAGAGCTGGGAAAGGTTAAAAAAAATATAGCTGATAAAAACAGAACTTCCTCAAACCAATATACCCATTTTACAAAATCGGGACAAAAGATTGATGTGGAAATCAGGACCGATGAGACCGAATACCAGGGACGACCTGCATGGATCAGTAATATCCGGGATATTACAGATAGAAATAGACTTGAAAAGGAACTTCGCAAACATCGTGACGAGTTGGAAAAGCTTGTTGAAGAAAGAACAAAGGAACTTGAAGACGAGATTGCAGAACGCAAACAAACTGAAAAAAAACTAAAAAACAGCGAAAAAAAATACCGGGGCATCATAGAAAATATGCAGGATGTTTTTTACCGGACAGATATTGATCAGAACCTGACCATGATCAGTCCTTCCGGTGTAAGACTTCTGGGATATGACGCCGATGACGGCCTGTTAGGAAAAAACATATCCAGGCTTTTTTATAAAAACAGCGAAAAATATTTTCAATTTCTTGATATCCTCCAAAAAAACGGGAATGCAATCAATTTTGAACTTGAAATCTTCCATAGGGACGGATCAGCCATTCCCATCATGTCAAGCAGCAATTATTACTCGGACAGGCATGGCAGCCCCCTGGGCATTGAAGGAATCATCACAAATATTTCAGAGCGGAAAGAGGCTGAAAAACAACTGGAAAAAGCAAAAACAGAGGCTGAAAAAGCCACAAAGGCAAAGAGCGAATTTTTAGCAAATATGAGCCATGAAATCCGTACGCCCATGAACGGTATTATGGGGATGACGGAATTAATCCTTGATACAGGGCTTGATGACAGCCAGAAAAATCTTGCAACAACAATCAGCAGTGAAGCAGAAGCCCTGCTTGCCGTTATTAACAGTATTCTTGATTTTTCCAAAATTGAAGCCGGCAAACTGGAACTTGACAATATCCCCTTTAATTTAAGATCGTTATTTGAAGATTTGTCTTCAACATTTGCTATTACAGCCCAAAAAAAAGGATTAGAATTTATCTCCTTTCTGCCGCCGGATGCCCATGAAAAACTCATCGGCGATCCTGGAAGGTTAAGACAAATTCTAATCAACCTGACCGGAAATGCTTTAAAGTTTACCCATGAAGGAGAAATATTTATCTGGGCAGATTCTTTCAAGGATCTTGGCCATGAGGTTAAGTTACGATTTTGCGTCCAGGATACCGGTATCGGTATTCCAAAAGAAAAACAGGATAAAATATTTGACAGCTTTTCCCAGGCAGACGGATCAACCACGAGAAGATATGGAGGGACCGGGCTTGGTACAGCTATTTCCAAGCAGCTTGTCTCCATGATGGGTGGAAAAATAGGATTAACAAGCCGGCCTTTTACAGGCTCAACCTTCTGGTTCACTCTTATTTTTAAAAAAGACACTTCCATTTTAGAAACAGAAAAAAATCTTTCCCGCCCTGTTGATCTGAATAAGTTAACTATTATGATTGTTGACGATAATAAGAACAACCGGTTTGTTTTTTGTGAGCATCTTAAATCATGGGGATGCATTCCCATTGAGGCTAAAAGCGGGCCGGAAGCATTATCCATTCTAAGCAAATCCCTTAATTCAAATACGGTTTTTGATATGATTCTTTCCGATTTTCAGATGCCTAAAATGAATGGATTTCAATTGGTAAAAGAAATCAAAAAAATGAAATCATTCAAAAACATCCCCATTATTATCTTAACATCCATGGGAATGATCGGTGACAGCAAAATTTGCAAGGAATTGGGGATCAGGGGCTATCTTACCAAACCCATAAAACGAAACGATTTAAAATCTGCTATTGTTTCAATTCTAAATAAAGAAAACATAAATAAGCCAGCAGATATGCCCCGGCCTTTAACAAGACACACGATTTCAGAAACCAAAAGGGAAAAAACTCAAATTCTTCTGGCAGAAGATTATCCCACAAACCAAGTGATTGCCATCAAGCATTTAACAAACAGCGGATTCCAGGTAACACTTGCGGAAAATGGTCAACAGGCGGTTGATCTTTTCAAAAAAAGACAATTTGACTTAATCCTCATGGATATTCAAATGCCCCTGAAGGATGGATATGAAGCTACCCGCCTGATTCGCGAACAGGAAAACACATCAAAACATATCTTGGAACAGAATAATCCTAAAAAAACAATAGCGTTTAAACGAACCCCGGTCATTGCCATGACAGCCCATGCCATTAAGGGGTACAGGCAAAAATGTATTGATGCGGATATGGACGATTACATTGCCAAACCCTTAAGAAAAAAAGATCTGATTGCTTTGGTTGAAAAATGGACGACTCAAAATAAAAAGGCGGTAATCGAGCCTGAAACCTGTGAAACTTCTGTCAATCCATCCACCCCTCAAAGTAGCAATTCTCCGGCTGATCCCCTGGACCTTGAAAAAGCCCTTTATGAATTTGAAAATGA
>JAGLNZ010000228.1 GCA_023139225.1 Desulfobacula sp.
ACCTTTGCTTGTTTCGATAATTGCTGTTAATTCAGGCATATTTTTCTCCTTGGTTATAAAAAACAAATCTCGTCAAATTTTAAGGGTTAGTTTTTATTTGTCAAATAAAAAAAAGCGCGGCCGGCTTAAGGCGGATAAAAGCCGGCCTGTCCAATGACATTAGTTTTTTTTGGTTCCCAATGCCTGTGACTGCATTGGCATTACTTTCCTGTATACTTTGTTGAATGGCAGGCTTGTTCCGTCAATGGTCAAAAGATCATCTTCAATACAAATGCCGAATAATTTTTCGTTTTCCTTTAAGTAGGGAAGAATCAGCTTCCAGTCAGCCTGGGTTACTTTGGCAAAAACACCGCCGTTTAAGTGTTCGTCCACAACCTTGCATTCAGGGTCTCTTAAGTAAATGGCACCGCCGGAAGCAAGTGAGAACAGGTTTGATCCGGGATATGGCATGGCAAGATCCATGACCCTGCCGTTATCATCAAATGTAATACCGTTGACAATGACAAACCCGCCGCCGTTCAAGGGGTCGCCCGCCATAAAAGATTGTGCAAGGTAATCAAGGCATGTCCCGTTGATCACAACCCTTGGTTTGCCCGTGGCATTGATCAGGGGACGTCCTGCCGCATTGCCCAGGATATAGACTTCGCCGCCTTTGGCACCATACATAAAGGTTTGCCCCACATCGCCATGAACGACAAATTTGCCGCGTTTCATGATCTGCCCCAACTGGTCCTGGGCATTGCCGTGGACATGGATCTGCATACCGTCAATACCCGAGGCCATATAATCACCTGAGCTGTCGTAAACATCAAATCGAACATCATCAGACTCAGGACCAAACCCGCAGCCGGTAAACCTTTGGCCTTTATATCCATAACAGATATATTGTTTCCATCCCAGCCGGTATGCCTTATTGATCATTCTTGAATCACAGTCACGGCCTTCGGGTTCAAATTCTTTTGCATTCACAACAAGAATTTTTTCATTCCCTTGGGGGACTCTTAAATCCTTTCTTGCTGCAAAATCAATATAAGTATAAATACTGTTTTTATTATCCTTGATTTTGGGGGATGATTTAAAGATTGATGTCAGACTTTCCCTGATAATCTGGAGGACGGAACTTCTTTTTTTATTACCTGTTGGGAAAATTGCATCATTCAGGTGGGTTAACAGATCAATGGCCATGGCTTTTTTTGCATCGCTGTCTTCTGCCAGGGTTTCCATTGTTTGGCAGATATTTTTTATATCAATAAAATCAAGCCCGGCAAATTGGGAAGTGCAATATTGCCTGAGCGCCGGCAAATCATTTGCATCAAATAATTTTATAACTTTTTGGCTTAAATCTTGATCTTCAAGACAAATTGCAAGATCCGTTACCATATCAAAATGAATCCGGCCTTCCGGGGTTTGAACAATTTCACCAAATTTATTCTGGGTGATCAGTTTTTTGGACCCGTCCCCTTTTTTTGAATCCTTGATGGTAAAGGTAAACGCACCGCCGTCTGTGGAACTTCCACCCCGTGCATTCCAGTATTTATCGGCAATGGGGCAGAACCTGTGATCCTCTGCCGCTATACTTTGCAAGGTGGCATCAATGGCCTGTTTTTCAGAGCAGACAAGTCCGATCTGGACATCTTCTCTTTCCTGAAGGGCAAATACCTGGGGTCTTAACATGGCAGTGTCCGTGATCCCGATCAACTGCATCAGGTCTTTATAGGGATCGTTCCTGGCAATGATAAAAAACCAGGGACCGTCAGGGGAACCTGTCATGTGCTGGGACTGGATATACTTGTAAACCTGCTGCTTTTCAGGGGACAGGCAGTCAAAATCATATTCCGTGGTGGGCGCAAGGGCCTCAATGATATATTCTAAGGGATATTCAAACACCCTGTTGTATAAATCCAGCAGCAAAACGGAAGTTTCCGTATCCGTAAGAAACTGGGGAAAGATATTGTGCTGGTTTAAATATTCGCTCACAGCATGATAATTGGCAAAATCACCATTATGGACAAGGGCTTCATGCATGCCTGAAAAGGGGTGAGCCCCGCCGGGATGCCAGAGCCGGCCTCTTGTTGGATACCGCTGATGGGCAATCCAGCCATGGGCCCTTACATCATCCAGGCAATAATATTGTGTGGCCTGTTCGGCATAACCCACCACTTTGAGGATCATCACGTTCCTGGCGTGGGACAATACAAAAGCCTGTTTTTCCCCAAGGGAAGCATAATAAGTCTGGTTCAGCCGGAAGGAATTCTGGAATACAAATTCATCTTCCGCCTTTCTTTTGTCCATATCATAAAAATTATTGTACCGGATAAACTTTTCAAGCACATTCGGTCGCACCCTTACAAAATACCGCCATACGTCCGGCGGTTTGACTTCAAGGCCAATGGAGGTGTAATCATCAATAGTGGGTATTTTTTCAGATTTATAAATATCAAACATAGGATTGATGTTCGTGGATTCGACTTGAGGGATTGCCTCTTCAGTAAGATATGCCACCTGCAAAAGGTAATGGTCTTCAAGCACATCTTTGGGAACCCCAAGGTCGCTTGCGGACAAGCCGACCGCAGCAATGCCGCCGCCTTTGCCGTTACCCCTGTTATGCATCTGAACAGAGGGCTCATAAATATGTCTTCCTGCAATGGGGATGGAGGCCATGAATCCCGTGACCCCGCAGCCTCCCTCTTCATCACATTTGTTCACCGGTGTTTTAATATGGGGAAGCCTTTCTCTTGAATCCAGTATATTTTTTATGATTTTATCTTTTATTTTGTTTGTCATTATTTAAATCCTTATTATAAAACCATTTTGTACTCAGGTGCGCTCTGGTATTTTTTTTGGTCGCCTTCATCCAGATAATCAAGGTGTACCAGAAGATCCGAACGGCCCCTGAGTTCTTTAATGCTTTTTAACCCATAGGTTCTCAAGATATCACACCATTGTTTTCGCCAGGCCATGTACATGTTGACAAGACGCTGCTCTACATACTCTTCCTGGACCATCTGCCCAAGTTCAGGATCTGTGGTCGCAATACCCCTGGCACAGCCCCGGCCGCTTTCACAATTCCCGCACCTGACACATTCAACGGCCACAAGATCAGCCGTTCCGATGACACAACCGTCTGCACCAAGGGCAATGGCTTTTGCCACATCAAGAGCGTTCCTGATACCACCACTGGCGATGAGGGTTACCTTATCCCTGGCCCCTTCTTCCAATAGAAATCTGTGAACCTTTGGTATGGCATATTCAATGGGCATGGCAATATTCTTTTTGGCAATATCCGGGGCTGCACCCGTACCGCCGTAACTGCCGTCAATATGAATGATATGGGCACCGGCATAATAGGCACCTATGGCGACCATGTCCACATCCGTAGGTGTGGAGACTTTTATGGAGCACAAAACATTGTGATTGATTTCCTTCATCCAGTCCACATGCTTTTTATGGTCTTCAACCGAATAAACCGAGTGAAAGGGGAAAGGGGAAAAAAGTGAGGTTCCCACAACGGTTTCCCTCATCTTTGCAACGGCTTTTGTCACCTTTTCTCCCAGAAGATGGCCGCCAAGGCCAGGTTTTGCGCCCTGGGCATATTTAAATTCCATGATGGGGCAGTGCTGGATAGTCTCTTCCCTGACACCAAAGAGTCCTGTGGCAACCTGGGTAATGACATGCTCTTTATAGGGAAGGAATTGGGGCGGATATCCCCCTTCCCCGGTACAGGTGAGAGTATTGAGCTTCTTGGCAGCCCTTGCCCGTCCGACAATAACGGATAAAGCTGTTGATCCATAGGACATTCCACCGCCGTAACAGGGCATGGAAATGCTCTTTTGGGGACGGCCGTCTCCTGTTTTATTCAAGTCAATGCCGGTATCAATTTCTTCATCACTGATGTTTATAGCCAAACCGGGATCAGGCACAATAAACCGGATCTTGTCAAATCCGCCGCCGGAATTGCCAAGATTGTACTCAAGATTCACATGGGGCGCATCGCCTGTTTCTGCCATGGCAAAATGACCCAGCAGCATTTCAGGCGGCCATCTATAATCTCCCATGGTGTCCAGCAAAGGGTTCTCTTTAAGGACCAGGGCGTCTTCCGGGCAGTGTTCAATGCAATAATGGTCCGTCTTTTTACAGTCAAACCCGATGCATTTATGTTCAATTGGCCTCAAGGGCGACGCATGATTATCCGGCATGATGTGAACTCCAAAGGGACAGATGTCTGCACATTTCCCGCAGGAGACACAGTTTGAATTTCTTTTAATGATATATTTGCCTATGGTATTACGAAACCGTGAAGGAGTTTCACGGGTTTCAGGCAATTGATGTTTTGTCTGATATTTTATTTGGCTCATAAATTATCCTATATCTATAGATACTTTTCGTTCACCAAAAATCGGTGCAAAACTTTCTTTTTCAAGATCCTCAAACCACATGGA
>JAGLNZ010000229.1 GCA_023139225.1 Desulfobacula sp.
GCTTTCAGGTCCGCTTGAGGAGCCGCAAGTTTAACAGCATTTTGTGTTCCTGAAATGCTTTCGTCTGCTTCAAATGCTCCGGCTCTGACAACAGCTACAAGACGCTCGGTATTGACTTTAACTTTCTGCATTATCTTATTTGCAATGGCAGGCCTTGTGACGGTAATTTGATCGCCGGAAAGATCGATGTCGGTAATTTCTGTAGCACATGCAGCTTCCAGTTGAGCGGCCACTCTTGGTGCCATGGCTTTACCGCCTTCGGAAAAACCAAACCAGATCAGGTTGGCTTCAAATTGATTGGCTGCATCAACAACACATGATGCCCAGGGCCCTGCTGAAAAAAGTTCAAGGCTTGCATCATCTGCAATGTACTGGGTATCAGATCCTGCATTTGCAAGCTGGGCGGTTAATGATTCGATATTACTTCCAATCGCTACTACGGCAGTTTGGGCGCCAATGGCTTTGGCTTTTGATAAAAGTTCAGCAGTGCTGCCTTTTAGTACACCTTCTTTGATGTCTGCTATTACGAGTACTTTAGCCATAATTAAAGTTTTCCTTTATATAAAATCGGGTATGAATCCGGTTGGTTTAAAATTCCTTAAAATACCTTTGCTTCATTGGCCAGAAGATCGACGACTTTAGCTGTAATTTCTGCTGCATCGCCTTCAAATTTCTGTCCTGCCTGGCGTGTTTTTGATTCCATGAATTCAGCAATTTCCGATCTTATGGAGCCGCCGCCGACTTCATCATAGGACGTTCCCAAACCCGCAAGATCCATGACCTGAATTTTCTTTTTCTTTGCCATCATGATACCACGCATTGCCGGCAGCCGGGGTTCATTAATACTGTCGCTGACTGTTATGACGGCAGGTAACGCCACTTCAACAATTTCGGTTCCTGCATCCCCCAGTCTGGAAACTTTAATATTGGTGTCATCTAATACTTCAATGGCAATCACGTTACTGACACAGGCCACACCCAAATACTCCGCCAGCATGATTCCGGTCTGGCCGCTATCGGTATCCTGGGCCTGTTTTCCTGTAAGGACAAGATCATAATCGCCCTGCTCATAAACTTTTTGCAGCACTTTGGCAAAAACTGAAGCGTCTGCCTTTTCCAAGGCCGAATCATCGATATGAATCCCGTCATCAATTCCCATGGCATAACATTTACGGATCATATCGGTATTATCACCGCTGCCGATGCTCACCAATGTTGTCTGTGCTCCGTTATTTTCCTTAAGCTGGACAGCAGCTTCCACTGCATTTTCATCCCAGGCATTAATAACATATTGCAACCCGTCTTCGACAATGGCGCCATTCTCCACATGGATGGTCAATTCCACATCAACTACTTTTTTTACTGTTGTGAGAATTTTCAAATTATCCTCCTGTTTATTGGTTTTTTTTAATATATTAATTTTTTTTGCTTTAATCGATTTTTGTTAAATTGTCGCCTCACTTTATTCCCTCTTGATGCGGTTTTCACCGCAAACTATAATTAATTCAGATTCATCTGCAGGAAAGGCGAGCGTCATGTTAAGGGACCGCCCCATTTCAACGGCAAGGGCGGTAGGTCTTGAGTTACTGATCATCACCGGCAGGTTCGCTCTGGCAGCTTTTTGAACCAATTCATAACTGATTCTTGAAGATAAAACAAGGATGCTGGCACAGGACAGCGTCCCGTCCATAAAGGCTTTTCCTATTGCCTTATCAAGCGCATTATGCCGACCGACATCCTCAGAAAAAGATATTACGGAAAGTTGATCGTCAAATATGAGTGCAGCGTGTGAACCCCTGGTTCTCTGATAGTATTTCTGATTTTTGGAAAGCTTGTTGATGCAGTCAAAAACATGGTGAAGTGCAACCTCAAATCCGTCTTCTGCCGGGTTTAATATCTGGTGCAGTTCCTTGAGCATCTCTTTTCCGCATATGCCGCAACTGGTTTGGCTGACAAAGCCCCTCCTCTCAAGAAGGTGAGGAATCTTTTCCCGCCTTTCAGGCTTAAGCCAGACATCTATAATATTTGGATCCAGATTTTTATCATATCCAATGGTTTTAAAATCATCGACAGAATCTATAATCCCTTCCCCAAGACAGAATCCTGCAACGTGAGACACCTCTTCTCCTGGTGTTCTCATCACCACTGAATAAGGTTTGTCATCGACACGAATCAAAAAGGGTTCCTCTCCGATCAATTCCAGATCAATCACCTGATCTATTTCAATTGCCTGGCCGGAAGAATCGGGACCGCAGCCTTCTTTTTTGCACTGGTGCGCCTGGTAAGATTTAGTATTCTTTCCTGCACTCAATTATTCTTGGCTCCTTGAAATAAAGGTTAGGCCGCTGTCTGATACCACCATACAGAGCCATGTCGGAAAAAAGGGACCACTTCTCATATCAAACTTAACCCGTATGTTGATTCCCTGTGTATTAATCGTTATCTGAGGGAAATGCAAGGGCCTGGGCTAAAACAAAAGCTGCCTGAAGATAAGATGTCGGACAGAGCTCAAAACATTCCTTGCAGTCATTGCACTCTTTGGCGGCTATTTCGGGGATAAAACAGATTTCTTTGTTTATTCCCCGGTCGATAAACCCAATAGCGTTCTTCTTTTTAACTTCAGCACAGTATCTGACACACAGGCCGCAATGAATGCAAAATGAAGGATCTCTTTCATAGCGATCCCTGTTTGCACCATACTCTTGGGCCAACTCCTGCAATTGGGGAGAATCCGGGGCATGTGCCATAAGAAGCTCAATAATAGTTTTGCGGATTCTATCCACCTTCTCAGACCGGGTTCTGACAATGATATTTTCTTCCACCGGGTAAACGCAGGAAACAACGA
>JAGLNZ010000023.1 GCA_023139225.1 Desulfobacula sp.
AAACCGCAGGTCAGACAGTATTTCACACCCACATTCACCTCATTCCGAGAAGAAAGAATGACACACCAAATCCCAGGGGCGGTATCCGGGGGGTGATTCCGGATAAAATGAATTATTGAATTTTATAAAAACTAGATTTCAATTTTCTTTTTAAGCTCTTGGACTAGTTTCTCATAGGTATCTTTTTGTAGAATCTGATTAAATTGGGAGCGGTAATTTCCCACCAGGCTGACGCCTTCTATCACCAGATCATATACCATCCAGGAGCCATTCTTTGTTTGATACATTCTGTAATTAATGGGGATTTCAATTGTATCTGTAATAATTTTTGTATTTACCTGGGCTTTGTTTTTTTTCACAAACTCTTTTACATAGACCACTTTTTCATCGGTATAGTCTTCTATTTTGGATATATAGGTTTCCTCAAGAAGTTGCCCAAACAGCTCGATAAATATTTTTTTTTCCTCATCACTTCTTTTTTTCCAGTGCCTGGCAAGACTCAATTGTGACATTTTAGAAAAACTAAATCTTTCATGGATCACTTTACGAAGAGATGCTCTTCTTTTTTTTATACACTCTTCTCCTTTAAGGGACGGGTCGCGCAATATTTCTAAAATAGTGTCAATAGTAATTTTTAACTGATCCTGAACAGGCGATGCATAGGCATGGGGTATTGATAAAAAAAGACAGCCGGCAAAAAAAACAAGGACAGCGATTCTAAATCGTTTCATTGATACCTCCTAAAATAAAACCAGAATTTTTTTAACTCTCGCACAATTTTTTGTATGCATCATCCGCATTGGTTTGTATGTTGAACACATTATCCAGTTTTGTCAGGGATAGTGCATTCAAAACATTTGTACCCAATCCTGTCAAGACAAACCCTTTACCATCTTTCTTGCTCCATTGAAGGCCTTCCACAAGGGTTGCGATACCGGAGCTGTCCATAAACGAGACGCCTTTCAGATCAACAATAATCCCTTTAACCCCTTTTTCAAAAAGAGGCAATAATTTGTCCCGCAAGCTTGGGGAAGTGAACATATCAACTTCGCCCTCAACTATAACGATACCAATGTTTTCGTTTTCTTTACTTTTAATTTTAAAACTCATAAGCCTGTTATTTTTCAAAAATATATTTGCTGACCAATTCTTCCAGGCTGATGGCAGACTCCGTATCCATTAAGGAATCTTTATCTTCCAATATATCATCAGAACCGCCTGGAGATAACTTGACAAACTTGTCTCCAATAACTCCTTTTGTACGAATGGACGCAATTGTATCATCCGTTATCTGCGTCCCCTTTTTTATTTCCATCACCACAAGGGCCTCATTTTCTTCAAGGGTAATTCTTTTCACTTTACCCACCGACACCCCTGCAATTTCAACCGAGGCAGCGACTTCAAGACCTTCTATAGAGCCGAATCTTGCATCAATTATAAAAGAATCAGACCCGAAAAGATCAACACCACCCAGGTTAACGGATAGATATACCAGGCAGGCAATGCCCACCATCATGAAAATACCGACTGAAATTTCTGTTTTTTTTCCATACATGATGAATAATTTAAATCCTATAGTAATAAAGATGTCAAGATATAATCCACAATAAGAATGGACAGCGAAGTCAGAACAACTGCGTTAGTAGTTGCACGGCTTACGCCTTCAGTGGTTGGTTCTGCCGTAAACCCCATAAACGATGATATCCAGGTTATCAAAACGCCAAAACAAAGGGATTTTAAAATTCC
>JAGLNZ010000230.1 GCA_023139225.1 Desulfobacula sp.
GGAATACGGCAAACCGGTATGGGCTCCATTTTATGCCTGTTGGCAATATGAAATTTTTTATAAATGGAGATCACTTTTTTTTGCCGCTCATTCAAGGGGGCTTTTGGGGAAGAAGCAAGGTATTGCATGGCCCATTCCAGTTCTGAGTAAGTGGCACCAATCTGGCTTTCATCGGTCCTGTCGTCTTCCCACAGCCCGTCTGTCGGGGCTGCAGTCAGGATGTCTTCGATGATTCCAAGCTCTTTACCCAGAGTATAAATTTGGGTTTTCATCAGATCTGCAATGGGGGAAATGTCCACACCGCCATCCCCGTACTTGGTATAAAACCCGACACCAAAGTCTTCAACTTTATTGCCTGTTCCCGCCACCAGCATTTTATGGCTGGAAGCAAAGGCATACAAGGTAAGCATGCGGAGCCTGGATCTGGTGTTGGCCATGGTCAGGCCGTCCTGGATATCATCGGGAAAGCTTTCTTTTATCTGATCAAAAACAGGTGAAAGCTCAACGTCAATACCAGTAACATTATCAAAGTTTTTTTTAAGCCATGCAATATGGTCTAAAGCTCTTAAGACCTGGTCTTCTGCCTGGTAAATAGGCATGTTCAGGGCAAGAACAGTTTTTCCGGTTCTGGCACAAAGGCATGATGTGACAGCAGAATCAATGCCCCCTGAAACACCAATGGCAAATCCTGCTAAACCGGATTTGCCAAGATAGTCATCCAGCCATTGGACAATATGATCAATTACTTTTTTTATTTTCATAAATGTTTTTAAAGTCTTTTGTTTATAATAACCCTTCTAAATTTCTCATGATTTTATGAATTCTGGTTTTTTTTGTCAACCTTTCCATGCTGCCGGGTATATTCATATAAAATGATTGAGGCTGCAACACTCACATTCAGACTTTGGGATTTTCCAAACTGGGGAATGGTCAGCCGCCTGATTTGGGAAAACAAGTCCGGTTCAAAACTGATTCCGAATTCTTCGTGGCCAAAGATAAAGGCACTTTTATGGGGCAGCTGTGTTTTGGTAATGGAGTTCCCTTTTCCGGGCTCAAGGATAAATGGAATATAGTCTTTGTTAATCAGGTCGGTATAACAGGAAAAAAAATTTTTATGAAATATGGCCGGAACCCATTTAAAACCTCCCATGCCCGGAGCCGGATCAAAAAAATCAATCCCGACCAGGTGAATTTCACGGGCGCCAAAGGCATCCGCACTTCTAAAAATTTTTCCGATATTATAGCTTGGTTTTAGATGATCCAGTACAATCACACACTCATGGATGCCGGGCTTTGCAAGATAGTTCTTGTTTCTTTGCCTTCTGAACCGCCGTTTGGCCATCTCTCTTTCGGCCTTCATCATCTGCCTGACTTTATGGGGCCCCATACACCTTTTTCAACCTTTTATATCGTTTGCTGTCTGGCATCTGATATACACCGGCAGCCATCAAATTACAATGGATGCCAAAATGAAATTATACCTGTTGTTCTCCTGCTTGCATCCCGCCTGGTAAACCGATAAGATATCTATTAAAATGAAAAAAGGAGTTTAAAAATGAATGTGATGATAGATCTTTGTGTGGTACCCATCGGGGTTGGTCTTTCCGTATCAAAATACGTGGCCGCATGTCACAAAATTATTAATGAAGCCGGACTTGAATCACAGCTTCATGCCTATGGTACAAATATAGAAGGGAATTGGGATAAGGTCTTTGGTGTGGTGAAAAAATGCCATGAAAGAATCCATGAAATGGGGGCTCCCAGGATAACAACCACCATAAAGGCAGGTACAAGAATTGACAGGGAACAGACCATGGCAGATAAAATTGCCAGTGTTAAAAGTAAACTTTAAAGTTCTTTTTTGTTTTGATACAGAATTTCAAGAATCTGTTCAATTTTTTTGTCTGCAGTCCGGGCGTTCAGTGTACAGCCTCCGGCACCGGCGTGGCCGCCGCCCCCAAAGCGGGCCAGAAGATTTCCTGTGTTAATATGACACTTTTTATTAAAAATATTGTGCCCGATACTGATCAATACATGTTTTTGTTCAGGCCCGTCAAATCTGATTTTCACACTGGCACGGCTTTCCGGGAAAAGTGAATAGGTCAAAAACCGGTTGCCGTCGGGTACGGTATCAAGGGATCTGAAATCGGTAATCGATATGTTGTGAATGACTTTAGTCTGCTCAATTAAATGTTTCTTATAGGCTGCATTCTCTTTAATGACCTCATTGCATCGGCTTTTTACTTCAGGGTCTTCGAGAACATGGTTAATGTTTGTATCCGCCAAAAGGTCAACCAGCTTGTTCCAATAGGGTTGATCTTTATAGTCCTGGTTTCTGATAGTCATGGATAAAACAATATAGGGATAGTTTTCAGGATATCTTACCTGGTCCTGGTTTAAATCGGCAGAGTCAATGATATCAGTGTTAAAGACCAGTTCGTCATAACGGTTGTCCAGCATTCCTTTTTCTTTGTAATGCTTGTAAATAACACCGGCTGCAGAAGGGGCGATTTCAAATGCACCTTTAAAGCTTTTATCGGGCTTATTGGAGATATGATGGTCAAACCACAGGGAGCAATTGGGCGAATAGGGGAGGTTTGCAATGATATCACCCTCTAAAATATTGGTTTTCCCCATTTGGATCTCATTGGGTTCAACCCAATAAATATCCGTATCAATGTTTTGAGCCCTGTAAAGCAGGACAGCACATACAATTCCGTCAAAATCAGGTCTGGTAACTATTCTCATAGATTAACTCTTATCGGGTTAAATGTAACAATCAATGAAATAATT
The DNA here is from genome assembly GCA_023139225.1 of Desulfobacula sp. Taxonomy (GTDB): domain Bacteria; phylum Desulfobacterota; class Desulfobacteria; order Desulfobacterales; family Desulfobacteraceae; genus Desulfobacula. The sequence goes on from JAGLNZ010000230.1 coordinate 2,794, forward strand.
TTATTCATCATTATTTCCTGTCTATTGATAAAGCATAAAAAAGAACTTTTCAAGAATGATTTTTGTAAAAATCTTCACTAAGTCTTTTTAATTCTTAGCTTTCATAAGATTATCAAAAGTATTTGTGCTTGACCCATACTGGTTTTTCTGGTTTTATGATTGTCAGTAAAGTATCCGGTTTTATTTTTTTATCTAAGAGATTGAGATTGTGACAAAAATGGACATTGATCAGATCGAAAAGGATTTTTTCAAAAGGGGAAACCCGTTAAAAAAACTTTTAAAGATAACTCTGGAGCTTTTACAGGCAGAACAGGTGGGAGTGCTGTACGGCACAAATGCCTCAAAAGTAAAATTCCTTCCCACCAGTGACTGGGACCGTGGTGTCATGGATATGCTGGACGGCAAAGGTCCCAGAGGTAAGATATTAAAGTATTTTGGTACAACAATTGTCAGGCTGAAAAAATTAAGCCCGGTTTATTTTTTTAAAACAGCTAAGACAGGTCTAAGGGAAGACAATGACGGGGTGATTTCCTATATGCTCAGAACCTGTGCCAGTTTTTATAAACAAGGAATCAGTATTCTTTTCAGTCCTGATATTTCAACCAGTATTTATAAGGTTAATGATCAATATGGCTATATCCCTTTTTATAGTTACACTGGAAATGTTATTAATGAACCGGACATTAAGATAAAAGTAGATTTAAATATTATCAAACATTTTCAGGCAAAGAATTATGTTTCCATTTATATACCGGATTACGGCATTCTGGTGGTTAATACGGTGGACCCTGACCTGTTGGCTATGGTCGAATCCGGATTTGTCAGAGAAAAGGAACTCAAAGAAAAGTTTGATGTCTTGATACGGCTGGTTGAAATCGCATCCCTTGCAGCACTGGGTCAGCTTAAAGGTATGAGAGGAGCCCATTTGTTATGGCGAAAAGAGCAGCAACTGCGACAGACCTCGCTGGAACTGGTTGAAAATGAGAAAAAATATCGCGATCTCTATGAAAATGCACCCATTGCTTATTTTTCACTAGATCCATTGAGAAATATCACCAAATGTAACCACAACGCATCAAAACTTTCAGGCTATGGGAAAAAAGAACTGACCGGTATGAATATACTGGAACTCTATGTGAATGATGACGAAAAAATTATAACGCCTGACCAGGTCAGATCTATTCTTGAACAGGACGGATCCATGCGGGATGTTGAAATGAAGTTCAAACATAAAAATCAACAGGATATCTGGGTCAGTATTTCCCTGGATGCAGTCAAGGATAAATTGGGTGAAATTGTTGAAACCCGGGTAATGGCCATTGATATATCAAAACGCAAATTGCTTGAAAAACAATTGCTTCAAGCGCAGAAGATGGAAGCCATCGGAAC
>JAGLNZ010000231.1 GCA_023139225.1 Desulfobacula sp.
CATGATTTTAATAATATTCTCACTCCCATTGCAGGCTATGCGGAAATGCTATTGATGGAGATCAGCGATAAAGGATCAAAAAGAAGAGAACACCTTCAAATTATACATGACTGTGCCTTGTATGCCAAGGGCCTGGTCAATCAGATGCTCACTTTTTCAAAGCAGAAAGCCAATGAATTTAAATTATTGCATCCCCATGTGTTTGTTCAGGATGCCTTGATACTTACAAGATCCTTTTTGCCCGCAACCATTGAAATCAGGGAGGAGATTAACGATAAATGCGGCCTTTTAATGGTTGATCCCATCCAGGTACACCAGGTTGTCATGAATTTGATTTCCAATGCCTATCATGCCATGGAAGAAAAGGGGGGAATCCTTGATATTTTTCTGGATGAGGTTGAGATAAAAGAGGATAATGCAATTTTTCCCATAAACTCCGGCTTATATGTATACTTAAAAATCGCGGATACCGGTCCGGGCATTCCCCCTGATGTGCTGGAGAGAATTTTTGATCCGTTTTTTACTACCAAAAAAGAAGGCAAGGGATCAGGTATCGGCCTTTCTGTAGTCCACGGGATTATCCAGTCTCACAACGGCTATATTAATGTCGAGTCAAAACAGGGGAAAGGAACCTGCTTTGAAGTCTATCTTCCGGTATACACCGGAGATGTCAGGATGGAAGATAAGGTTATAGAAGACAGGCCCATTCAAAAAGGAAGCGAGAGCATACTCCTGGTAGATGACGATAAAAAAGTAGCATTCATGGAACAGCATATGCTGGAAAAACTGGGGTATCAGGTGACCTGTTATCTGGAGAGTTCCGGGGCGCTGGATGCATTTAGAAAAACACCCCAAAAATTTGATCTGGTCATCACAGACCTGACCATGCCCGAATTCACAGGTTACCAGCTTTCTGAAGAAATATTAAAGATCCGGCCGGATATCCCTATTGTTATCTGTACCGGCTATGGTGAACACATCAATAAAAAGAAATACGATCTTCAGGGGATTAAAGGTTTTTTAAACAAACCTGTCGCGGTAAAAGATATGTCAAATACAGTCAGGGATATTCTGGACAATTAGATATCGACACCATTGAAGACAATTTTTTCAAACAGGGCAACCCGTTAAAAAGCTTTTAAAAATAGCCCTTGATATTGGTGATCAAAGGCGCACCTGAAAATATATTTGCGTTGTACCACAATATATTGTAAGCTGATTTTTATTGGTAAGTATTCTGCTCCCAAGATCAAGTTAAAAATTATGCGGTCACGAAAAATAAAAATACATGGGGTCATCCTTTTATATCTGGCTTTGGTTGGAGTAATTTCCGTTCTTTGCGTCGGTTATCTTTGGATTTCATCAGAGCGTGCTAAGTTTATCGTAGAAACAAGCAGTTTGCGGACCGCCTACCTTGAAACACAACAAGCAACATTGAAACAACAGGTGGATCAAACATTAGCTTTTGTCAGGCATATGCAATCCCAAACTGAAAAAAGGTTAAAAGAAATCGCGAAAAATAGAGTTTTTGAGGCCTATTCCATTGCGGCGAATATTTATAAACAGCATGAGCATTCAAAAACTGTCGAGGAAATCAAAGAGATTATAAAGGATGCATTGCGACCGATTCGCTTCAACAAAGGCCGGGGATATTATTTTGCTTTTGACTTAAATGGTATTGAAACATTGTTTGCGGTCAGGCCTGATATGGAAGGCAAAAACATGTTGAATGTCAGAGGCGGCCAGGATGAGTTTGTGGTTTCCGATATGTTAACTATTATTAAAAACAAAGGTGAAGGGTTCTATAGCTATACCTGGCCAAAACCCGACAGAGATGGATATTTTCCTAAAACTGCTTTTGTAAAGTTTTTTGAGCCCATTGGATGGGTAATAGGTACGGGCGAATATTTTGATGAGGTTGAAAAGGAGATCCAAAATGAATGCATCAGATGGATTTCAAATATTCAATTTGGCAAGGACGGCTATGTGTTTGCAGGGCAATATGATGGACTGAGTTTGTCGGGGCCTGCAACCGGCAAAAACATGAATGAAGTTGAGGATATCAATGGTGTTAAAATAGTACAGGAACTTATAAAAGCGGCAAAATCCGGCGGCGGATTTGTTCATTATGTGCTCCCCGGGTTCGAGGGAAGAAAACATGCTCCAAAAATAAGCTATGCAAAGGGCGTTAATGAGTGGAAGTGGTATATTGGGTCCGGCGTTTATGTGGATGAAATAGAGACTGAGATTGCACAAAAACAATTGGATCTGGAGCAAAGAATCAAAGTTAATATCCGCAACATTGTTTTTGTACTTTTTTCTTTATTTGTATTCATGGCTTTAATTGTAAAGCTGCTTGCGATGCGAATTTATAAAAATCTAAAATTGTTCACTGATTTTTTTAACCGTGCCTCGTCAGATGCCGTCAAAATTGAGAAAAACGCACTCCATTTTACAGAATTTGTTGAACTTGCAGAATCTGCAAACAAAATGATTGATGACCGTATGCAGGCAGAGGAGGAATTAAGAAAAAGTGAAGAAAGGCTGCAATTAATTTTTAATACAAACCCTGATCCTGTTGTGGTGTATGATGGCAATGGATTTCCACTATATTTGAACCCTGCCTTTACTAAGGTTTTTGACTGGCACCTAAATGAATTACAAGGTAAACGTATTCCCTTTGTTCCCAGAGACCAGGAAAAAATATCCAAAGCAAAAATAAACCAGATCTATAAGTCAGGAAATCCTGTTCGCTTTGAAACAAAGAGGTTAACCAAACATGGAGAGATAGTTAATGTCCTCCTGAGTGCAGCGATAATAAAGGATCTTCAAGGAAGAAACAATGGACTTGTTGTTAATTTAAAGGACATTACCGAACAAAAAACAATAGAAGCTCAACTCAGACAGTCCCAGAAAATGGAGGCCATTGGAACACTTGCCGGAGGTATTGCCCATGATTTCAATAATATTTTATCTGGAATTTTCGGGTATGCCCAGCTGATAACAATGGATCTCAAAGACCCTGACAAAGTAAGAAAAAATATCAAGCAGGTAGTTAAAGGTGCTCAAAGGGCAAGTGACCTTGTACAACAGATTCTGACGTTCAGCAGGCAGGCTGAACATAAGAAATATCCGCTTGAATTATTTTTAATCGTCAAAGAAGCAATCAAGTTTTTACGCTCCTCAATCCCTGCAACCATTGAAATAAAAGAAAAGATATCGTCCCGGGCAACAGTGCTGGCAGACCCAACCCAGGCACATCAGGTCGTTATAAATCTTTGTACAAATGCCTACCATGCGATGCGTGATTCAGGCGGAATTTTATATGTAGAGTTGGACGAGATTGAAATTATGCCCCATGATCATCCTGCAATGAATTCTGATAAACCAGGGAATTATTTAAAACTTGAAGTACGAGATACAGGTCATGGTATGGATAAAAAAACTCTGGAAAGAATATTTGATCCGTATTTTACCACAAAAAGGCTTGAGAAGGGTACCGGCCTCGGGTTGGCTGTTGTTGACGGCATTGTCAAAAAGCATAATGGTTTTATCAGAACATATAGTGAGGTCGGGCGTGGTTCCACGTTTCAGGTATTCTGGCCGGTAATTGAAAAACATGATTTCCCTAGTATCCCGGAGAAAAAGAAAACAGGCTTACCCAAGGGGACCGAACAAATCATGCTCGTGGATGATGAAATAGATATTCTTGACACATCACAGGCGATTCTGGAAAAACAAGGATATAAGGTGACAACTTTTAATGATGGACTATCAGCATTACAGGCTTTTACAGAAGACCCGGATTTTTTTGATCTTATCATCACCGATATGACCATGCCAAGGATGGCTGGTGATGAATTATCTGCACAGATTTTGAAATTAAGAAAAGATATGCCTGTTATCCTTTGTACCGGGTTCAGCGAAACTATATCTGAAGAAAAGGCGGCATCTCTGGGTATTAAGGGGTTTTTATTAAAGCCGATTGTGATGGAAGATCTTTGTCTAAAGATACGTGACATCCTGGATATATCAAAATATTAAATTACCGGAATAATAGCTATTTGGCCCGGGCCGATGCGATTTCTTTTATTGCACTGATGGCTTTTTCTATATGGGTTTTGGTGCTGAACGGTCCAAGCCCCACCCTGACCGTGCCATGGATTTTGTCTGTCCCAAGATGTTCATGAACCATCGGCGCGCAATGCAACCCTGTTCTACAGGCAATATTATAATCTCCATCAAGGATTGTGCCGGTATCGATTGCCTCAAATCCTTTGATGTTAAAACTTAAGATGCCGATATGGTTTGTTAAATCATCTGCGCAATAAGTTATGACATTGTTAATCCCATTAAGGCCGTCCCTTAATTGCCGGGTTAAATTCATTTCATGCCGGTGGATATTTTCAACCCCTTTTTTACAAACCCAGTTCAGCCCTGCATAAAGTCCTGCAATTCCAACGGTATTTAACGTCCCGTATTCAAGACGGTAAGGGTATTCTTCAAGATGGTGGCGCTGGGCAGACTTTACACCGGTTCCACCTGCACGGGTATGTTTGATTGTAACGCTCTCTTTTATATATAAGCCACCAATACCTGTAGGGCCTAAAAGAGATTTGTGGCCGGTAAAGGCAATGACATCCACATTCAGTTTTTCAATATCTCCGGTTGTCAAGGCTCCTCTTTTCTTTTCAATGAATTTATACTATATGCGATAATGAAGGCAGTTATTCATTTTTTAAGGATTAATGATAATATGAAGGATGAAGATTATTTTTACTCTATTGAACGTCAACGGACAGCAACTATAAAAATTAAACGATCCATTTTTATCTGCACCATGGAATATGTGGACTCTATTGAAAAAGCAAAACAATTTATTTCTCTGGTTTCAAAGGAGAATAGAACCGCAACCCATAACTGCTGGGCATATATTATAGGAGAAAATGGGGATATTTCCCATTGTTCCGATGCAGGAGAACCCTCGGGGACTGCCGGAAAACCCATGCTCAATACATTGAAAACCCATGGCATGACCAATATTGCAGCCGTTGTGACCCGGCATTTCGGTGGTGTCAAGCTTGGTATCAGAGGGTTGATGGAAGCCTATTGCGCTTGTGTGGAAAATACCATAGATCTAAAACAACTTAAGAAACTGGTTCAGACTATTAGCATTTTTATTGAAGTCTCCTATGGATTTAATGATATTATGCTAAGTCAGATAAAAAAATATTTATGCAAAATCAAAGATACGGTCTATACGGAGAAAATAGTTCATAGGGTTGAAATTGAACTTAAAAATTTTGCCGAAATGGACCGACTGTTGTCAGAATACCAATCCCGAGGAAAATTATCATTCAGGTATGATGCATAATACCTGAAAACTGATCCTAAAGGCTTGTAATAATCATTTCCCATCCTTTTTTGGGGTTTTCCTCACTGCTGCTGCTTATTTCCATTATTCTGGACTGGGCAAGATTCCGGCTTAAGATTATAGTGGCATGCCTTCCGCTCACTTTTGTTCCGGCAAGCACCTTGCCGGCGACTTCCAGAACCGGTTTGGGAGGATTGGCCTGGTTACGCCGTTTCAGGAGAAATTTTTCTTTTACACTTGTTTTTACAGCATGGACATATACAGCAATATCATTTTTTATTTTTTTTAATTGGGCTTGAAGAAGTGCTTTTTGATCATTCAAGTCATGGATTTTTTTTTCAGCTTCGTTAAGGCTTTTTTGGAACAGATCAATTTTGCTGTCAGGTTTTTCTCCGGCATTATTTTTCATTTCTTCTATCATTGAAATAGTGCGCTGGCTGGACTGATCAAAATTTTTGAGTTTTTCAATGATGACATTCAATTCCGATTCTATTTTATTTTTTTCTATTGTTTTGTTTTCAAGAAGGTTTTGTCTTCTTTCAATGGTGGTGTCGATATTCTCAAGTTCTTTTTCAAGGTAGATTGAGGCCCCAACCATAATTGTAGAAGAGTCGGCTTTTTCTGAACCGATATTATAAATTTTTGCACCGCCCTTTGCACAAACCGAAGATGAGAACATTCTGCCCCGGGTCATTTCAAATGTGCCTTCGAGGGTTATTTCAGAGTCTGCAATTTCTTTGACGATATCCACATTTCCCATGCAGGAGGCTTTGGACCTGTGCATAAAACCAGCCTTGATGCTTCCCTGTGCCTGGATAGATGATTCCGTTACACCATTTTGGATGAAAACATCCCCCTGGGCTTTGACAATACCGCCATCAATGGTATTGGCAATCACATCAATGGCTTCAACCCTGAAGCCGCTCTTGATGGATCCTGTGATATAAACATTCTTGTCGAATTTGACATGACCTGTGGTATAATCTACGTCACCCTCAATAAAGTAGGCATCATTTACGGAGATTTCATCATTTTGATTTAATTTGGGATTGCCTTCCACATCAGCCAGGACATTTAATTGATCTTTGGACAGGCGGACACCTTTGCCGAGGTTAAAAGAAATATCCACAGCCTCTGTCCCGGGAATGGCATCTCCATAGATACTTACGCCATCCATACCTTCTTTGGGCGGGATTTTTTCAGCCAAAACATCCCCCTTTGCCATAAAGGGAATTTCGCCTCTATCTTTAAAATCTATGGTTCCGTCTTCTGCCAGGTGGCCGGCCTTAAGATAGTCTTGTTCAAACATGTAAACAATTTGAGCATCTATACCATCTATAGGTTCAAGGCCCTTTGCAATTTCAAAAAAAGTCTCCTGGTATTTATTATCTTTGATAAAATCATTCAGACGGTCATCATCAATGACTCCATAGATAATCCCATTTTTTTCCAGCAAAAATTTCAGATCTGTAAGTTGTATAGAGCTGTCAAAATTATCTGTTTTTATGGC
>JAGLNZ010000232.1 GCA_023139225.1 Desulfobacula sp.
CCTGCTCATTACGAGTGAGCTGCTCTGCCACCTGAGCTACATTGGCTTGCCGTAGAGATACTATATTTCATGGAAATGTTCAAGCTGTAGCTGACAGGACAATCAAAAAATGCGATTCAAGGCCGCAGTATCATTAAATTTCCAGAAGGATAATGGTCTGGTCCGAGGCATTTAATTCTATAGTTGAGCCGATGGGCATGGTAAACATGGGATGAGTGTGACAGCAGTCCACCTCGGCCAGAAAAGGAAAATCATAATCTCCAAGGACTTCTTCCAAAATCTGATAGGGCTGCTTTTGGGTTTTCTGGTCATTGAACCGCTCATGTTTCCCAAGGATCAGGCCGCCTATTTTTTCAAAGATATTATTGAGCTTTAAAAAGGCAAAAAGCCGTTCCATCATGGCAGCGCTCTTCTGGGTATCTTCAATAAAAAGAATATCTCCTTCCTTGATTTCAGGCATATACTCGCTTCCGAAGATAGTGGTTATGGTATTCAGATTCCCGATAATCAGCCTTCCTTTGGCAATTCCTTTTTTGCAGGTGATCCATGTGTTTTTGGTCCGGGTTTTGGACCGATCCTGGGTTTCCCAGTCCAGATCTTCATCCGTCCAGAATTCAGGCCTGATGAATTGATATGGCAGAACCGGTTCTATGCAGACATCGTTAAAATATTGAAAGGTCATCTCATCATAGGGTTCCATCTCCCCAAAAGAGGCCACCAGGGCGGGCCCATAATAGGTGTTGATGCCGGTCTTTGCATAAACTGCCATGAGAATGGAAGAGATATCAGAATAGCCCATGAGTATTTTCGGGGTCTTTTTAAACGCTTCATAATCAATATAGGGCAGAAGGGAATTTGAATTCATTCCGCCAATGGTTGAAATAATGCACTTGACATCGGGGTCATTAATCAGTTCGTTAAGCTCATCTGCCCGCTCTATAATGGACCCGGACCGATACCCGTCCCTTTTTCCTGTCAGGAACCCTGCCTTTAACTTAAATCCTTTTTGGGTGAGAAAGGTTTTGGCCCTTTCAAACCGGTTGGGGCAAAAAAATGTAACAGGTGTTGAAGGCGAAAAAAAGCCAATGGTATCGTTTATTTTAAGGCTCATCATGTTATTTTATTATCATGACCATTTTAATACAGCAATCGGAAAATCAGCAATTTTAACAAAATGAAGCAAAGAGTTTTGCGGGCAATTTTTGGGCTATATTTTTTTTGAATGTACGGGGGCTAAACAGCGTTTATTTTTTGAATCTTCTGTTTTTTTGCTTGACAACCAATAAGCTTAGAAAATAAGGTGAAATACAGATCGTTTCATCAGACCATTGAACACCAAGGGATTGTTTCACATGGATATGAAAAGAGATTATTATGAGGATGTACAGCTTTTTACCTCTCCGGTTGTTATCTTCTGGTTTGCTGTCTTGATTGGAGCTCTCTATCTTTTCCCCCTGTTTGTGGATAATTATTATATCTATGTAGCCAATTATATTGCCATCAATATCATCGTGGCAGTGGGTTTAAATCTTCTGGTCGGGTATACAGGGCAGATTTCCCTTGGTCATGCCGGTTTTTTTGCCATTGGTGCTTATGGAACGGTTGTTCTGATGGTAAAGGCAGGATTCCCCTTTCTTCTGGCCCTGCCATGTGCCGCTCTTATTTCAGCCTGTTTCGGGTTTTTGCTGGGGTTGCCGGCCCTTCGGCTTGAGGGACCCTATCTTGCCATAGCCACACTGGGATTTGGATTGACCATTACCCAGATTATCGGACGGATTGAGCTTTTTGGCGGCAGGGAAGGGCTCCATGCACCGGACATCACCATTGGTTCCTGGGTTATAGATACGGATAAGGAATTTTATTTTTTATTGATCACCCTGACAATCCTTCTGCTGCTGTTCATGCGGAACCTGATAAAGACAAGGGCAGGCCGGGCATTTATTGCCATCAGGGATGCTGATATTGCCGCCCAGACCATGGGGGTGAATATTCTTTATTACAAGGCCCTGGCTTTTGCAGTGAGTGCATTTTATGCCGGCATTGCAGGCGGTCTGTATGCTTTTGTTTTAAAATTTATTGAACCGGAAATTTTTACCTTGATGATGTCCATCATGTTTCTGGCCATGGTGGTGGTGGGGGGGCTTGGTTCCATGATGGGACCTATTGTGGGTGCCACACTTCTTTGCTGGCTGGATTTAAAATTGCGGAATATCCTTGATATCCCCTATGTCGGGGATTGGTTGGAATATCTTTCCAAACACTGGTTTTCCATCACGGGTGTTTCCAATATCCAATATATTGTGTTTGGTTCCATCATGATTCTGATTGTATTGTTTGAACCCCTTGGACTCTATGGCGTATGGATTCGAACAAAAAAATACTGGCGAACCTGGCCGTTTTAATGGGAAGGTGTAAATGATTGATTTGATCCAGATGATTGTCAACGGTATTGCAGTGGGAAGCTCCTATGCCTTAATGGGTCTTGCCATGGTCATTATTTACAAAACATCTGAAGTCCCGAATTTTGCCCAGGGTGAAATGGCCCTGATATCCTCTTTTTTTGCCATGATGCTCTTAACCTCTTTTAATATGTCTGTTTATCTTGCTTTTTCTTTAACATTTGTATTTGCAATTCTTTTGGGATG
>JAGLNZ010000233.1 GCA_023139225.1 Desulfobacula sp.
GTAAAAGCACTACTTAAATAATAGATTGAACCTGTTGTGTCAACAAAAAATTGCTTGTAAAATCATTAAAGTTATCTTTTGAATGAATAAAATATTGACACAGGGTTTTATGACAAGATAGTATGCTACGTTTGTATAATTGGTTTTGGTTAATCATACTATTTTTATTTTACAGGAGAGTTAAGGAGAAAGTGATGCTGCGTTACTTGCGTGAAAATACCGGGAACTGGATTATTAAAATTTTTCTTGGGATTATTGTTATCGTATTTGTGTTTCTCGGTGTAGGATCGTTTGGATCCAAAAAGAACAATTCAATTGCAACGATTAATGATGAACCCATTACCATAAAGGAATATCAGCAGGCCTATAAGACGATTATTGATCAAATGCGGGCACGATTCGGGGAAGATTTAAATGATGATATCTTAAAAGCACTCAATGTAAAGCAACAGGCGCTTGATGCAATAATTGAACAAAAACTTATTTTAACTGAAGCCGCCAAACTGGAAATTAATGTTTCTGAGAAAGAACTTCAGGAAAGTCTGCTTTCAATCAAAGCCTTTCAGAGAGATGGAATATTTAATTTAGATCAATACAAAAAAGTGTTAAGTTTGAACTCTCTTACTTCTGAAGTTTTTGAACAAAGCCAAATTAATTCCTTAAAACAGGGAAAAGTTAGAAATTTAATTTTAAGTGCGGTTAATGTATCAGATCTTGAAGCGAGAAACTGGTACTTATTTCAAAATACAAAAACAGCAGTTGATTATCGGTTATTTAACCCTAATGATTATCCAGATATTCGTCCTGATGAAAAACAGATCAAAAAATTTTATTCGGAAAATAAAGAGAAATATAAATCCGAACCTAAAATCAAGGCATTGTATTTAAAGTTTTCTCCTGAAGATTATCAAGATAAAGTAAGTGTCAGTGAAGGCAACATCAAAGATTATTACCAAGAACATCCGGAACAATTTAAAATCCCTCAAAAGGTCGAAGCCAGACACATTCTGATTAAAGTAAATGAAAATGCAGAAGAAGAAAAAGTCAAGGAAGCTCAAAAAAAGGCATTGGAAATTTATGAACTGGCTGTTAAAGGCGAGGATTTTGAGAAGCTTGCAAAACAATATTCTCAAGGCCCTTCAAAAGACGCTGGAGGGTATCTGGGTGTATTTGAACAAAAAGCCATGGTAAAACCTTTTGCAGACAAGGCATTTTCCATGAAGCCTGAAGAAATCAGTAAACCTGTGAGAACAAGGTTTGGCTGGCATATAATTAACGTTATGGCTAAATTTGATGCTTCCACACAAACTTTGCCCCAGGTTTCAGAAAAAATAAAAAAAGAACTTGAACAAATAGAAACGCAGAACTTTGCCTATGATAAAGCAGGTGAAGCATTTGATGCAGTGATTGACGGAGATGATTTTGAACAGATAGCACTCATTGCCAATAAAAAAATTGTTAAAACCAAGGAATTCAGCATTAATGGTGAAGGGATTGATATCGCAGACAATACTGGATTTGCAAGAGCTGCTTTTGAGCTTTCTTTGGATGATATCAGTGATGTAAAACAATTCGATAATACCTATTATTTGATCAAAATAGTTGAAAAAATTGAACCGGTTGTACAGGCTCTTGATCTTGTTAAAGACAGGTTAGTGAAAGAACTTGCGGAAATTCTTCAAAAGAAACGGGCAAAAGAAGATGCACAAATTTATATAACAAAAGCTGTTGATGATAAAACACTGGATCAACTGGCCGGGGAAGATCAGCTAAAACTCAAATCAACAAAATTATTCACTCGAAATGGAAATATTGAAGGTGTGGGAAATTCTCCGGAATTTATCCAGGCAAGTTTTTCGTTAAACGAAAATAATAAAATTCATCCTGAAATAATTGAAACGCAAGCCGGCTTTTATATTATAGGGTTTAAAGAAAAAATGCTCCCTGAAGAATCAGAAATTACCCAAAATCTTAAAAATATCAAAAATGAGATTGGCTGGAGAAAACAGGCACAAGCTTATCAGGCATGGATCAATGAATTAAAAAAACATAGTAAAATCAATTATGATCCTGAAATTTTGAATTAGGGTTTCATATGAATAAGAATTCTATTATTTTTAAAATTGCGATTTTAGGATTTTTATTCATATTTTCATGTGCACCTAAACATCTGATTGTTCAATCCAATAATGGTGTTCAAATTGATCCTGATATTGTTTGCGGAGTCCTTCCCAATGGATTTCAATATATCCTCAAGGCCAATTCCATACCCGAGGACAGGGTTAATGTTCATCTTAATGTTTTTGCGGGCTCAATGCATGAGACAGATGAACAACAAGGCGTTGCTCATTATCTGGAACACCTGCTGTTTAATGGCTCTGAGCATTTTAAACCTGGAGAATTAATTCAATATTTTCAATCCATTGGCATGGACTTTGGTTCAGATGCCAATGCCCACACCTCATTTTTTAATACAATTTATGATCTTTCTTTGCCAAAGGCAGATCAGAAGCACATGGATGAAGCCTTTGTTGTTATCCAGGATTATGCAAAGGGTGCACTCCTTCTTGAAAGTGAAGTCGGCCGTGAACGAGGAATCATTCTATCTGAAAAAAGACAGAGAGACTCGGTATCTTACAGGACCTTTAAAAAATCACTGGAATTTGAACTTCCGGGTTCACTTTTTAACCAAAGATTTCCCATTGGGATTGACAGTGTTATAAAAAAAGCCGATCGTAATTTATTAAAATCTTATTATGATAAATGGTACCGCCCTGATAATATGGCTTTGATTGTTGTTGGCGACTTTGATGTCAACATGGTCCAGGCAATGATAATTAAAAGATTTTCCAAGCTGAAACCCCGCGCTTTTTTTGTGAGTAATCCTTTATCGGTTAAATGGAAAGAACATTTTGGTACAAAAGCCTTTTATCATTATGAGCCAGAGGCAGGTTCCACTGATATCACAATAGAGACCATTGCCTGGAAACCGTTTGAAGCACAAACTTTGGATATTATTAAAAAAAGAACCTTAAACTATATTGCAAATTCAATATTGCAAAATCGGTTATCAAGAATGGTAAGCAAACAGACAGTCGATTTTTCAGGCAGCTCAATTTTTTCGGGGTCATTTTTGCACCATATCTCATTGTCTGCCATTAGTGCTACCTGTGAACCGGATAAATGGAAAAAGGCTCTTCAACAAATCGAAAATGTCTTGAGACAGGGGATTCTATTCGGATTCACCAAAAATGAACTGGATAGAGTTAAGGCTGATTTCATTTCTTCACTTGAAAGGCAGCAAAATTTGGCAGGATCACAAAAAAGTCCGGATTTGTCGCAAAAAATATTAACTGCCATCAATCGAAAAGGATTGCTTTTATCGGCAAAACAAAGACAGGATCTTTTAGTACCATATATTGAAACGATTTCATTAAAGGAGGCCCACGAGGCCCTGAAAGAAGCCTGGTCTCAAGGCCACAGGCTTATACTGGTAACGGGTAATGCTGATCTTGATACCCAAGAACCTGAAAGGACAATTCTGGATACCTATCAAAAAAGTCTCATGGGAAAGGTAAAGACGCATGAAGGATTTGAATTAAAAAATTTTCCTTACATTGAATTGCCTTCTTCAAAAGCCAAAATAAGTTCAAGAGAAGATAATATCAAAGGTCTTGATATTACAAGGATTGAATTTCATAATAATATTCGTTTGAATCTAAAAAAGACGGATTTTAAAAAGAATGAAATCAAATTTAAAGTTTGTTTTGGACAAGGCAAAAAGTCTGAGCAGGTAAAAAAGCCCGGGTTAGCCATTATCAGTGAAAGTGTTATCAGGCAAAGCGGACTTGCTAATCTTGACTCTGATCAATTGGAAGAAGCCCTGGCCGGAAAAAAGGTTAATATCGGGTTTGGGATAAATGAGAATTATTTTTCTTTTACAGGCTCTGGCGATCCAAAAGAAGCTGAACTTATTTTTCAACTAATATATCATTATTTTAATGATCCGGGATTCAGAATTCAAGCTTTGAATCTTGCAAAAATCCGTTATAAACAGCAATATGACGGTCTTATGCGGAAACCGGAAGGTATCATGCAGATAAAAGGAGATTCTTTCCTTGCCAAAAACGATACCAGATTTGGTTTACCTGAGCCTGAGACGATTAACCGTTATTCCTTAAATGATATTAAGCATTGGTTGATTCCCTATTTTCAAAATTCACCAATTGAAATATCCATAGTTGGAGACTTTGATTTTGAAAATATGATCAGCCTTGCTTCCAGATATATGGGAGCTTTTAAAGAAAGACAGAGTTTTCCAAAAAAAATGATTAATCCGGGGAAAATTTATTTTCCAAATGGCGAGCAGCTTGAACTTAAAATAGACACAAAAATTGATACGGGTGTTATTCATATAGCGTTTCCAACCGATGATTTTTGGGATATCATGCAAACCCGCAGCCTTGCCATATTATCAAGAGTATTGTCGGAAAGGCTCAGACTTATCATAAGAGAAGATCTGGGCGAAACATATTCTTCTTATGCATATAATGATCCTTCCATGAGCTTTGATGGCTATGGAATAATGCATGTAGTTGTCAATGTAAAACCTGAAAAAGTAAAATTTGTTTACAATAAAATTAAAGAGATTATTTATTCCTTAACCTTAAAGGGTATTTCAAAAAAAGAGACAGATTTTGCCTTAAAATCTGTTCTAAATCATCTAAAGGTACTTCGAAAGACCAATGGTTATTGGTTGAACTCTGTTATGGCCAACTCTTCTGATTATCCACAAAAATTTGACTGGGCCAATAATATGCTTGATGGGTACAATACCATCACGAACAATGATTTATTATTGCTATCAAAAAAGTATTTGGATATTGATAAAAGTGCTTTGATTATAATAAAAACGAAAAGTGGCAGGGATTAAAAGACTCATTTTAATTCTTCTGCAAATTCAGCAGAAAATCAAAAGATAAAAGGATGTTGTTTTGATTAGGCTTTGTATTGTTTAGGAAGCTTCTCCATTTGCTCGGAAACATTATTTCTAAGGTAATAATCCAGATCAAAAAGCTGTTTAAAACTTAAGTCAGCAAATTGTACATGTCGTTTTCTAACCTTCATTGAGCTGAATGAGGGCGCATTTGTGACTTCATAATCTGAAATGGTTTTAAAAGGAAGATCACCTACATAGTATCCCATACTGCTTAAAAAGACTGTTTCTTCCGGAAGTCCTTCGCTCTCTGTATCATCGGTACTTGTATCAATATATTTGAATGCAAGACCGCCCATGCTTATATCAATTATTTGTCCAAGTTTGTGAGAATTCGGACTTATAGCAGCGTAGGCCCCTTCTACAGCTTTATATCGCTTGTTTTTTCGTCTCTCAACGGTTCTTTTTCTACCAACCATGAACGTTTTTCCCTTTATCCAAATTCATTTTTCTCAAAATCCAGTTAGACTTAGGCCTAAAAGATGCACAAAATATGCCATTAAACCAGCTCAATTTGTTTTTATGACCTGTTTTATGGAAAGCCTATTATATCAGGTGTGGGAAATCAAGAATATCAAATTTATTTTTTAGATTTTATTGGAATGGCGTCAATTGATAGACAATAATATTAGCTTTTATCTAATTTTTGACGATTTAAAGGAAAAATTAGTTATAAAATTAGGTATTTTTTTTCTTAAAAAGATTACATTTTTTCCTCAAAAATTTTTTTGTTTCTGTTTTTTTGTACATTGTCAGGTGTGAAAATTCTGCCACTAATAACAAGGTATACACCATGCGGTAGTGATTGAACTGCAGCGACTGCTGATCCTAAATTAAAAATGGCATCGCTGGATTTGAATTTTGCAGGCTCCATGGCACCGGTAAGAACAATGACCTTATGTTGAACCATACCAAGTACTTTTGCTGTTTCAATCATAGTATCGGTACCGTGAGTTATGATTATTTTATCATAAGATTCGTTTTCAACGGCCTGTTTGATGGTTAAACGATCTTGATCGCTCATATCAAGAGAATCTTTTTTCAATATGGAAGAAATCTTATATTCAAAATTAACCTTTGCATTTTTTAAAATATCATCAATATTGGATTCTCCAATCTCATATTTGCTTAAGGCATCAAAGTATACTTTATCAATGGTTCCGCCTACTGCAAAAAATTTGATTTTCATATTATTCCTCTATTATTTCAGTCTTTTGATTTTTTAAAACGGTCTAATGTTGACAAGCAGATATCATAACTAAACCCTCGATATTGCAAATAGTTCATCATCTTTTTTTTAAATTTTTCAGCATCAAGTTTTCGCCATATCTTGATTTTATTTCTTACTGATTTAATAGCAAGGTCTTGATTATTATATTGCTCTAAAACAGCATCAACTATTGAAGGATTAATTCCCTTTTTATGGAGTTCATATTGAAAGGCAAATTTTGATTTTGGTTTATTTCTCACCTTGCTTTCTATAAATATTTTTGCGAAATTCGTATCATTTAAATAGTTTTTTTCCAGCAAAGTTTCAATTATTTTTTCAATAATATTTTCACCAAACCCTTTATTTTTGATGTATTCCTTTACCTCATAAACAGTTCTTGGTTGATATGACAAGTATTTTAATGCAAGATTCAAAGCCAGTTTAATAGATTGCTTATCATTCGCCATATATTTTATCCCATAATTTAACAGGGGTTTTTAGAATATCGGACATCATATTCACAAGGCCTTTGCCAACTGCTGAAGGGTGTAAAGGGATCACTGTCGGATCGGAAAGTTTACCGGTCGCTTTGATAGGAACAGATACAATACGCCCTCCGAGAAGTGTATTTATAATGGGTATTTTTTCAATAATTATATCAACAGTTTTAAAAGGGGCAACAAGACAAGTTAAATTGATTTTATCATTTACAGGATCAATCCAGCCATTGAATATAAGTGTCATATCCTGCCCGTCAATTATTGCTTTGGTAAGGTAAATTTTACTATCTTTGATATCCGCTTCCAAAGTAATTGTTTTATAGGCAAACCCTTCTTGCGTCACGTCCGGAATTTTTCCTTTAAAAACTTTTAAAACATTTAAAACAGAAAGAATTCTTGAAAGAAGAGTTAATTTATAAATCCGCCCTTCCTCAGCGGTAAATGTTAATGAGCCCGCAAATTCATTTAAAAAATTTTTTTTAGTGCTGTTGGACAAGATATCACATGTCAGGGAATACCGACCATCCATCAGTTCATTTTTTTGAAAAAGGCAAGTTAATAGATCCTGGATATTGGCTTTGTTGCTGGCTTCAAAAGGAATATTTGCATAAACGATATCTTTTTTTAAATTGATAAAACCGCTGGTTTTTAAATCACATAAATTAGCTTCTTTTAATCTGATATATGAATGGTCTTTTTTAAAAGATAGTTTGCTGTCTATATTTGTAAGAGTCAGTTTTTTAATTTTAAGTTCATCTGTTTTAAAATTGATTATATTGTTTGGTAACAGGCCCTTGTCCAAAGAGAATTCTTTGGATTTGGAAATAAGTGAATTTAGGTTTACCTTTTTTGCAATGATATTTAAAGAAGAATCCTTATCCGTATAAATTAATACGGGTTGTCCTTCAGTAAGGCCATCAATTTTTTCTGCCCAGAAACTTTTCGGAATAACAAGCTTTTCTAATGTTGTAGTGGTTAAAATTCCATTAAAATCAAACAGGGGTTTATCCTTGGCGTGGTTGAATGAGATCGATGCATTTGAAAAGCCCTGGTCAAGAAATTTTATTGAGCTTAAAACTAATGATGCAAGTGTTTTCCCTTTCAGATCAATATTGAGTTTCGGTCCTGTACTGAATTTAAGACCCGTCTTTAAAAAAGAATCCTTAGTGTTAATTCTTAAATTGCCGTTTTCCATATTCAGTGGGACTAAAATACTATCAAGATGTTTTTTTTCGATGAAAGGTTCCAGCCACGAAAGTTTACTCGTTTTCATGTAAATTTTCTTCAAATTTAAAAAATCATTGGATATATGATATTGGCAGGACAGGTTTTCTATTTGTTTTTGATTCAAATGTGTCGAAATGTCAACCCCGGTTCCTGTACCTTTTATGTCGTATGCCCACAGGTCAGGTTTTAAGATAGGCCCGGATAGATTAATTGAGGTGATGTGGACTTTACCGCTTCCATTTTTGACAGGTGAAATAAATTTTTTTATTTTTTCATAGGACATCAACCAGGGCATCATTGAATCCAAATAAATCATACCTGAACCTGATTGAATATTAATTATAGTATCATTCTTAAAATCAAGTATTAGATTAAGATCATCAATCGAACTGCTAGTGATGACGCCATTAAGACGTTTGAGACGTACTATGTCAGGTTCATAGTTAAAATTTACATTTTTAAGGGTAATATCACCGGGGATACGATCATAATTACCCGTAACATTAAAATCATCTGTGCTGATTTTAACGTTGAGGTCATCAGATTTTGTTTCTAAAGAAAGGTTCAATTTGGTTTTTGAGCGGCCTTTCACATCATGAACAAGTGATAATTCCTTTGCCAGAAGAGTATCCGGTAAAAGTGAAATTAAGGTTTGCGGAATCATTGAAAGATCAATATCAAGTAAAAATTCACCTTGAAAGGGGACATCTATATGATTTAAAAGGTCAATAGTGAGAGCGCCTTTTTTAATTTTTGAACTTTGAATCATTGCATTGTTTGTATTAATATCAAGAGCACCATTATGTATATGGGCATCCCCGTCTATATGGGTGGCAATTAAATTAGTTTTGGGAATATGTACCAAACCATCCTTAATATTTCCCTTAAGCGTTAAATGGTTCCCATTAAAAAGGTCTTTAAGATTTTTACTTTGAAAAGATACATTTATTTTGGGTGCAACTCCTTTATGGAGAATTTGAAAAAGATTTTTTATGATCTCATTATCCTTGAATAACAGTAACGACGCTTTTCTTGCCTGGTCTATATGAATATTGGTACCGACAAATTGTATTGTTGTGTTTTTTTGGATCTGATTGTCTTTAAAATGAATTTCAACCAGGCCGTCCGGATAATTTATTTTAAATGGTTTTATATCAATTTGATAAAAATTATCAGACAATTTAAAAGAGGACTCAATATCGTTTGAATCAAAGAGTATATGATTTTTTTTGGTTTTAAGCTTTGGAGCAACAAGGCTGCATCGCCCCTGAATTTTACCTTCTGAATCGAGCTTTACAATAGTTTTTAACTGATCAAGTTCAATGGATTCCAAATCAAGGTACTTTTCAAAAGAGGCGTTGGAAAAACTAGATGGTTTGAATGCCAGGTCTTTTATTGTTATATTTAAAATCAGCTCTTTTTTTTCTTTTGATAGAAAAAGTGAACCATCCATACGTCTAAAATATTGGGATGTTAAATTCTCGAACTTAATTCTGACAGAATCCTGATGTTCGGGTAGAAAAGCAAAAATTTTTTTTAATTTTTCAGTGTATTTGAAAACAGAGAAATCCGCCGGTAATGTGGTTTGATCTTTTCCTGGAAACTTCGTTGTAATTGTAGGGTGATCAATCGTTATTTGATCTATATTTATTTTGCCGCGCAAAAGTTTTTGGATATCGATATTAAATTTTAAAGATTCAATGTTTATATTTATTCTATTATCAGGATTGAAAATGAAATTGTCTATTTTAAGGCTCGGTTGTGGAAAGAAAGTAAGATAAATTTTAGAAGAATCAATTTGGGTGCCGGTTTTTTGATATACAAAGGAAGATATATAATTTTTTATATAAGACCTATTGATGATTTGATTAATTATAAAAGGAGATAATAAAATAAAAATAAGAATTAAGACTATTCCGTAAAAAACAGATCTTTTAATTCCTATTTTCAAAGAAGGACTCATTAAATTGAATTAACGGCACAAAAGTTAAAAACCCCAGTGCCGTTTTTGATTGTTGACTTAAGAAGGTTATCAGTTACGGCTTGTGATTTCAACAATATGAAATCCAAAATCCGTTTTTACAGGTCCATGAGGAATACCGACTTCTTCATTAAAAACTACCGTATCAAATTCAGGAACCATCTGACCAGGGCTAAATTCTCCCAGATCTCCACCATTTTTTCCAGAAGGACATTTCGAATGCTCCTGGGCCAATTGTCCAAAATCGTCTCCATTATTTATTTGATCAATAAGTTCTTTGCAAAATTCTTCACTATCAACAAGTATGTGTCTGGCACTGGCTCTTGCCATCATTCTCTCCTTAAATTAATATAGTTAATGCTATCATCTGCAAGTGTAGTAAATCATTTGATAATTATCAAGATATAATCAGTTACCATGAAAAATTAAAATCGTTGGAAAGGTCAATAAAATCAGCCATTACAAGATGGGTTTGATCCATCAGAATTTTTTTAAAGTCATGAGTTTTAATCTTTTCCTGATCAAATTTGTCTATTGGCTCTTTGCCGATAGACCGTAAAAAATCATTTTCAATATCAAGTTCTAATTGCTCAAATAGTTTTTTTCTTGATTTGCGGGCATCCAGATTTAAGGAGATTGAAGTCAGCGAATTTATCTTGGATGTCATCTCAATTCTGTCATTAAGATAGTTTAACCCCGGGTCTTTACGAGACCTTTTCTGGTATCGCGCGAACAGTTTTTTATAAATTCCCTGAAGTTCTCTATAAGAAGTGTAGGTTGTTCTGACGGTTGTATCCCAGGGCAGGGCGCCATCTAAAGAACTTTCCCCGGTATCTTCAATTTTATATATTTGCGGATATTTTAAGTCCGGTATAATACCAAGGTTTTGAGTGCTTTCTCCTGATATGCGGTAAAATTTTGCACTGGTAATTTTAAGCTTTCCTTTTCCCAGGGGCTGCAACTCCTGAACTGTTCCTTTACCAAAACTTCTTGTGCCGACAATTACGCCACGATGATAATCTTTAATGGCTCCGGCAAAAATTTCGGAAGCTGATGCACTCATTCTATTGATTAGCACAATAAGAGGGCCGGAATATGTGATGGCAGGATCATCATCAAACAATCGTGTGATCCTGTATTTTGTTTTAATCTGTACAGTGGGACCTGATTTAAGAAAAAGTCCGGTCAGTTGGCTTGCTTCTCTTAAAGACCCTCCGCCATTGTCTCTCAAATCAATAATCAATCCGTCAATGTTCTCTTTTTTTAGTTCAACAATTAATTTCTCAACGTCTCTTGTTGTGCTTTTATAGTCTTTGTCCCCCTTGTGGTAGGCATTAAAATCAATATAAAAATTGGGAATTTCAATAATACCGATTTTCAGGGTTTGGTGGTCATGGTCAATAGTTATAATATTTTTTTTTGCAGATTGTTCTTCTAATTTTACCCGGTCTCTTTTTATTTGAATTGTCTTGGTTGAATTGCTTTTTTTAGCAGGGATTATTTTCAGTCGCACAAATGAATTTTTAGGGCCTCTGATCAGTTTGACAACATGATCAATTCTTTGCCCTATGGTATCTTTTATTTCTCCTGTCGGCCCTTGACCCACCCCAATGATTTTATCACCCGGCATGAGTAAATTTGATTTATCAGCCGGTCCTTTGGGTATTAAACGTATAACCTTGGTATATTCATACTCATTTTGAAGTACGGCTCCAATTCCTTCAAGTGATAGACTCATATGGATATCGAAATTTTCGGAAGCTCTGGGAGGGAAAAATTGAGTATGGGGATCAAAGCTTGAAGTAACTATATTCATGAAAATTTGAAAGATATCATTTGAATCAGTCTGCAATAAGCGTTTAAGCCGGTTTGAATATATTTTGTCAAGGGTGTCACTAATTGAGG
>JAGLNZ010000234.1 GCA_023139225.1 Desulfobacula sp.
ATAAATCCGTGTTTTTGTGCATGGTCTGCAATATGGTCAAATTCATCTGAAAAATCATGAAAGGCGACATCCAGTTCTAAATAGTCCTGAATAAATGCTTCCATGAAATATCGGCATTCTTTTTCAATAATCAGTTTTTTTGAATAGGTTTCAGTCTGACAGGTCCATTCTTTTTTAAATCCCTGAAAACCCCTGATTGAAAATTCAATGAGAAGATTGATCACTTTTTTGTATAGTTTCAGGGTTAATGCTGTATTATCTCTTTGTTTGATCACAGTTTCAAGATGGACATCTCCAAGGTCTTCAAGAATAACCATTCCTGAAAGCCTGTCGTAATTTATGATACGGGGTAAAGTAAGACCTTTTGAAAAAAGATGGTTCCCTATATGAATGAATGCATTAATTTGTAAAAGGTTTTCACTTTTTGGCATGCAAATACCGTGGTCGCAGATAATTTTGGATCGGTTTTCATATATTGCCCGGTACCAGCGCCGGTCTGATCCGTCTCCGGCAAGTTTGTCAACTCGAATATCTTTGATTTTGTCCTGTTTGATCTGAAAACCGGATGCAGCAAGTTCTAGAAGAGATGTTTGTGAATAAGACTCTTTCGTACCAATATCCGACCAGAAAATATCTTTTGCTATAAATGCTTTGACCCGGTTTTCACGGCTGAGAATTTGATAGACTTCAATACTTGAAAAAACTTTTTTATCAGGGAAATAATCATAAACTTGAGGGGACAAAACCTGAATGCCGGTAAATGCAAGGCCATTTGTTTTTGAATTAAAATTTTGGATGTATCCGAGGTCATCGATTTGAACTTTGTTGAATTCATCATGATCATGAAGAACAAGGGTTACCAGATTGTTTGATTTATTATGATACTCGTATACAGTTTTAAGATCAATATTTGAAATAACATCTGAATTGATAACAAAAAAGGGAGAGTCCTTTAAAAAGGGTTTTGCATTGGCAATGGCGCCGCCGGTATCAAGAATGACGGGCTCATAGATCGTTTGAATGCTGACATTAAATTTTGCCTGTTCAACAAAGGTTTTAATTTGTTCATGCAGATGGTGAGTGTTGATCAGGATATGTTCACACCCGTTATCCACAAGCTTTTCAATGGTATGCGCTAATAGGGGTTTAGAGTTTAAAGTAAACAAAGGCTTTGGAATTTGTTTGGTATAAGGCAAAAGCCTTGTGCCGAATCCCGCTGATAGAATCAGTGCTTTCATGATTTATGAAGCAATCAAAAGAATTAACCGGTCAAGTATGTTTTTGTAGTATTCAATCTGAATATGATCCCGGGAGCCCTTAATTCCATTTTTACTAAAGTAGTTTGCAGAATTTTTATAATTAATCTGGGAAAGAGATTCTTTAAAGGTGATAATTTTGCTTTTATAAAGTTTTGTCCCGATGGCATGGATTTTTTTAACCCTTTCTTTTCCCTGATACTTATCAGCTTTATATTTTTCAAAGTAAAGAAGGGTGGTCTTATAGGATTCAAAAAATGGCTGTAAAAAGGCAGCAAACCATTTAAGCTTCCGCAAGCCCTGGGAAGTGATGCTAAACATATCAGATTCGGATGAATCGGGTACGAGTATCCCTTCATTAACAAACCCTTTAATACACCTTGAAATATTTTCTTCACAGGTGGTCTCTTCGTCAAAGAAAAATTCATCTGTAAACATTTTTTCTAAAAAGGTATATCGGATCACAAGGTCTGAAGAAGAAAATTTAAATCTGTCGGTTTCAAGTATGGCAACGGCAGTGTAAGCAAAATGGACAAAAAAGGAAATTACGGAATTTTTATAATAGTCCAGAATGGCACGCTTGTTATCCTTTACAATAAAAACCGTGTTTTCGGTAATATCTTTGTCATCCTCATCGGCAAGTTCAATAAAATTTCTTGAGACAAAATTGTTTATAACTGAATTTAAGGTTTTGTCAGGTTCAATCAAAAGCGTATCAGAAAGCTCTGCCTTCATAAAGGTCAACATATTCATATAGGTGTCCACCCTGGCGATCATCTGCTTTTTTGCAAAACTGTTTTTTGAACAGTTTAATACGGCACTGGCAATGATACCATGGGGTGTGGCGACAGCATTGGTATTAATAGCATTGATCAGCTTATATCCAAAAGTTTTTACAAATTCCATATAGTCTTCATTTGATATTTTGGAAAGATCAATATTTTTCCCTTTAATATAATCTTTGATGGAGATGGGCTCATCAAATCTCATATAAACCTTGCCGTATTTTTTCTTTAGAAACTTGCGGGCATTGATAAGGCCTTTCAATGTTTCCGGACTCTTTTTACCCCCTTCGATCTCTTTTAGATAAGCATCTTCTTCAAGGACACGATCATAACCGATAAAAACAGGAACAAAATAGAGATTGCTGCAGGCCCCGTTATGATAGGCGTTAATAAGCATGGCAAGGCCACCTGGCTTTGGTGTTAATAGTTTGCCTGTCCTGCTTCTTCCCCCTTCTACAAAAATTTTAATATTGAATCCTTCATAAAGAAGTTTTTCCAGGTAGGCTGCAAATATTTTGGCGTAAAGCGGGGCACCTTTAAAGGTTCGCCGCAGGAAAAAGGCACCACCTCTCCTGAATAAAGGGCCTAATGGCCAGAAAGACAGGTTTTTCCCGGCTGCAATATGCGGGCAGGGCATATTGTTTCTAAACATGACATAGGGCAGTAAAAGATAATCCAGATGACTTTTATGGCATGGAACCAGGATGAGTGGAGCCTTGGTTGATTTTTCTCTCATCCGGTTGATTTCTTCCTGATTGAGAACCAGGTCCTCAAAGATATTTTTAAACACCCAGGTTAACAGCCAATTAGCAAAATTGATTACCTGCAGATTGTAGTTTGATGCAATCTCTTTTATATACCCGGCCGCTTTTTTATGGGTCTTGCTCAAGGTAAGGTTGTTTTGTGAGGCATACTCAGCCAGGTATTCACGCAAAGATTTTTTTGTTAAGATATCTTCGGTGATTTCCTGCCTTGATTTTAGAACAGGGCCGGTAATGCTTTTTCTTTGCCGATTCAGGATATCTACGAGATATTTTCGTAATCTATGGCTTTGAAATTCCGAATCCAGTTGTTCGATCTCAGGTCTGCTGATAAATTCTTTGAGATTAACAGGTGTTGCAAGTTCAACCCTGATTTTTTCAGGACGTCTTAATATGGTAAAAAAGCGTTTTATTAATCCCGGCTTTTCGTGGGTCCCAAAAAGAATATCTGCAAGAGTCGGGTTCTTTCTCATGGGTTTTGTTACATAAATAATATCTTCAGGAATAATCATAACAGGTTTTTCAATGCCCTTTTGAAGTTCTATCAAAAGAAAAAGGGGATCAGGGGTTGATTTGATAAATCGTTTATAGAAATCTTCTTCTTCAATCAGACAGACAAATCCGGCTCTGCCGTTTAATAATTCTTTTGTGGCATAACCCGTTGTATAAGCATCCTGAAAGTAATAATGGTGGAAAAAGTAATCCATATGGCAAAGAAAGATCTGAAACAATCTTTTTACAGGTAAAAGAAAAAAGAACCTGAAATCAAATCCTATCTGGGGATAAGGCAGATTCAGGGATTTAAGCTTAGTATGATAATACAAAAAATCTATAATCCTCTTATTTTTGCTTGCATATACAACAATACTGTCATTGTCGATATTTTTTATCTTTTCTATATTGTGATCATCAAAATTGAGTTTATTAATCAAGCGTTGAATCAGTTTTTGGATAAAATAGCCTGAATCGCTGGGATAAAAGCACAAGAAATAATCATAGGTGTTACCCAGCATGCAGTTGATCAACCTGCGAAGCTTAAGCCTGAAATTTGTAATAAGGCGTTTAAGCTTTTGAAATAATTCCATTAATTTTTCCTTTAAAGGCTTTTTCAATAAATGATTTAAACTTTTATTAATTATCAAAGGTTTATTGGAATGGCAATCTTAAAATAGCCTTGATAAAAACAAAGGCTTGTGATATTTTTTTCTATCCTATATTGACAATTTCCATATTTGTTTAATTGTAAAAGAATAATTTAGCATGTGAATAAAATTTTTTAGGAGGACCTCTTTATGAAAACGTTAATTGGTGGAGCTATTGCAGTTCTTCTTGGTGTTGTGGGTTTGGCTGTTTGGTTTAATCAGTTTTTAGTGCTTTTGGCAGGGTGTATTCCGCCTGTACTCCTCTTAGGCGGTGGTCTTGCCCTTTATCTTGGGTTTGATGAGCTTAAGGATTCCTGGAAAAATGAAGAGGGAGCTGATGCACCTGTCGTAGCCCAGGGAGATGATAAAACCAAAATTGAAGAACTTGAAAAAGAACTGGATGAACTGAAAAAAGAAAAATAAAAAAAAATAGAATTTCAAAAAAGGCCCGGCTTTTAATGCGGGTCTTTTTTAATGGCAGATGTTGCAAGAAAGTCAGCCACCTCGTTTTCTTTAATACCTGAATGCCCTTTTACTTTAATAAAGGCTAAATCACAATATTTATCCATCAATGCTTTAATCTCATAAACAAGATCCTGATTTTTTTTGGGTTTCCAGTTTTTTGTCAAAAGGCCGATAGAATAACTTGAGTCTGAAAAAATACGAACCGGCAAATCAACTCGCTTCAGTTCTTCAAGTGCCACCTTTATTGCAGTTAGCTCTGCAATATTATTGGTAGCCATACCAATATATTTTGAAATTTCTTTTTTATTTTCACCATAAATTAAAAGAATCCCAATTCCTGACGGACCGGGATTACCGGATGATGCACCATCGGTATAAATTTTAATGCAATTGTCCGGCAGATCTGTTTCAACGGCTTTTTTAGATGACTTGGGTGATCCTGATTTTTTTTTGGCTGGAACAGCCTGGTCTTCGGGGTTTAGGCTCTCTGGTTTGACTCTATACTCATAGTCTTGTTTTAAATTGTATTTTATCAATACCGTTCCTTTTTCAACCAAAAGGTCTCCTTTGATATCTATTTGAGCCCAAACTTTGTTGCCTTTAAAACTCATCCTTTTCCATGAGTTGGTCTGATTTTGATCATTCATATAAATGGTATTTCCTTGAGATAGATTTAAAATTCTTCAGTTCTTTTTGCCATTGGTTTGACAAAAGGGTTAAATTTTTTAAGCCCGTCAACTTTTCACGAAGTGTTTTACTGCCGAGAATTAAATCTATCGGCATTTTTTCATATTCATACTCATAAGGGGGCTCTTTAAATTTAAATTCATCCTTGTGATGCTTGATGATCAATTGGAGTAATATCAAAGATGAAAAATACGGTTTAAATTCTTTTTTTGAAGTGATATGGATTTGAAAACCTTTACAAATATTGTCCTGCCATTTCCCCGAAGTCGGTTCAAAATTAACAGGACGAAGACAGGCACCTTTTATAATTTTATCTGCCTCGGGTTTTATTTTTTTGATATCAAGGAAAGGCGCGCCAAATTGTTCAAAAGGTAACGCAGTACCTCGTCCTTCAGAGATGTTTGTGCCTTCAAAAATGACCTGTCCCGGATAAACTATGCAAGACTGCGGTGTTGGCAGGTTTGGGGAAGGGGGTACCCAAAAAAGCCCCGTGTCCGCCCAATACATTTGTCTTTCCCAACCCTTCATGGGGATGACGGTCAGGTCACACCCAATATGAAATTCATGGTTAAAAAATTGTGCAATTTCTCCAATCGTTAATCCATGACGCATGGGAATGGGAAATCTTCCAACAAAAGAAGCATATTCTT
The DNA here is from genome assembly GCA_023139225.1 of Desulfobacula sp. Classification (GTDB taxonomy): domain Bacteria; phylum Desulfobacterota; class Desulfobacteria; order Desulfobacterales; family Desulfobacteraceae; genus Desulfobacula. The sequence continues at coordinate 5,747 of JAGLNZ010000234.1, forward strand.
TTAAAAGAATGTTCCCTTCGATCTTGATTCCCCCAATGGGGTTGGGGCGATCAAGAATGACGACCTGTTTGTTAAGCTTTGCCGCTATCTCAAGGCAGTAAGACATTGTATAAATAAATGTATATACCCGTGTCCCGACGTCCTGAATATCAATAAGTAAAACATCTATTTGATCAAACATTCTTTTGGTCGGAATTCTTGTATTACTGTAAAGACTGTACACCGGGATGTTTAATTCCGGTTCCATAGAGTGCCCTGATTCAATCATGTTATCTTGTTTTTCAGCATAAAAACCATGTTGCGGAGAAAATAATACTTTTAGCTGTCCTGGGAATAAATGATGAATAAGTGTTGATGCATGATTGAAATGATTATCAATTGACGCCGGATTGGATAGCAGGCCTAATCGCTTGCCCCTGAGGTATTCAGGCGGATCTAAGATCAGGTTCTCAAGCCCGGTTTTCATTTTATTTTTCATAAAAAGCCTTAAGGATAATATTTGTTTAAAGTTCTTAATTATCATAACCATTGACAAAATTTCAAATCCTAACTAAATATAATTCTTTTCAGGCATTAGGAGAGATTAAGGTTATGAAATTTAAAATCAGTGAACAGGTAGCTAGCATTAAACCTTATGAGCCGGGCAAACCTCTCAAGGAGGTTGAACGAGAATACCAGCTTACCAATGTGGTCAAGCTAGCCTCCAATGAAAATCCAATCGGATTTTCCCCAAAAGTTAATGATGCAGTCTCATTGCAGATGAAACACATGAACCGGTATCCAGAATCCTCTGCCCATATCCTTTGCAATAAGCTTGCTCAAAAATTTCATATAGATAGGAAGAATATTGTCATAGGGAACGGATCTGATGATATCATCGCACTTTTGGCCCATGCTTTTTTAAATCCAGGGGATGAGGCGTTAATGCCGCTGCCGTCATTTTTAATGTATGAAATCAGTGTTAAAACAGCCAAAGGTATACCTGTCATGGTTCCTTTAAACGATTACTCAACAAATCTTGAAGGCCTTGTTGACAAAATATCATCTAAAACCAGATTGGTTTTTATTACCAATCCGTTTAATCCAACCGGCAGTACGATTACCTGTGATGAGTTTAATGAATTTTTACAAAAAGTACCCGAGGATGTTATTATTGTTGTGGATGAAGCATATATTGAATTTGTCAGGAAAGATGGGGTTTATGATTCTTTGAAAAATCCATTGCAGGACCCAAGGGTTGTCTCCTTAAGGACGTTTTCTAAAGCATACGGACTTGCAGGGTTCAGGGTAGGGTATGGAATAATGGATTCTGAAATTGCTCAAATTTTAAACAGGATCAGGCAGCCGTTTAATGTGAACACTCTTGCCCAGGCTGCGGCTGTTGCAGCCATTGACGATGAAGCGTTTTTAAAAAAGAGCATCAAAATCACCCATGATGGCCTTGATTTTTTGTTTGACAAGCTTGCCAGTCTTGGGCTGCGCTGTTTGCCGACCCAATCCAATTTTTTAATGCTGGATCTTGAAACAGATGCCACAAAGGTGTTTGAACAAATGCTCAAACTTGGTGTTATTGTGAGATCAATGAAATCATACGGATTTGATACATTTTTACGAGTGAGTATCGGCACAAAAGAAGAAAATATCGCTTTTATCCAGGCGCTTAAAAAAGTTTTAAAAAAATCAGGGAACCAAAGATGAGCACCAGAATCATTACTATTGACGGTCCCGCAGGGGCTGGTAAAACAACAATAACCAAGCTGTTGTCACAAAGACTGGGATGTGTCTATGTTGACACCGGCGCCCTTTACAGGGGGGTAGCCTTTGAACTCCAGCAACAGAAAATCAACTGGGAAGATAAAGCAGCGCTTGAAAATTTTTTAAAAAATCTTGATCTTAATTTTGTTATGGAAAATGATGTCCTTGTATTAATGTCATCGGGCAGGAATATAACAGATTTTATCCGGTCACCTGAAATATCAATGCTGGCATCTTCTTCTTCTGCAAAACCTCAGGTTCGCGCGGCCCTGCTTGATATTCAAAGGAATATCGCAAAAACAAAGGATGCTGTTTTCGAAGGCAGGGATATGGGAACGGTGGTTTTCCCGGATGCCGCAGTAAAGTTTTTTCTTTTTGCTGATTTAAATGTTCGTGCAAAAAGACGATTTGATGAAATGCCTGATGAAACAAAGGATATTCAAAAAGTTCAAGAACAGATGGAAATAAGGGATCATAATGATTCTCAAAGGAAATCGGCACCGCTCAGACCGGCAGTCGATGCCATTGAAATTGACTCCTCAATTTTAACCATTGAACAAGTGGTTGAAAAAATGCTCGAATATATTGAAAAAGCCTGCAAAGCTTAACAATTCTATTGATTTTTTCATTTCCATTTGATATACAGGTAAATTGTACTTGTTCATAATTTAGATCTTTTGAAGAAGTATAAAAATACGTTTAGGGGGAATAATATTAATGAATAACATTGCTGAAGAAAACGAAAATCAAAAAATGAATACTGAAACTTTAGAGAAAGAAGAAGTCGCTT
>JAGLNZ010000235.1 GCA_023139225.1 Desulfobacula sp.
ACGTTCTCCCGGTTTATCCCCATTTCTTCAGTCAGTTCCCTTAACGCCGTATCTAAAGTTGAAAGATCTTTTTTATCTTTATGTCCTCCGGGAAACGCCATATGGTTGGCCCAGGGGTATCCTTTTACATCGGCTTTCTGGATAAACAGCAGCTCAACCTCCTTATTAAAAATAAACAACGCAATCACACTGGTTGGCTGAAACAGATCCTCCTCGGGAGGGCCGGGATGTGATCCGTTTTGAATTGCCGAGCGAATAATACTGATACACTTGTCTTTATCCATGAAAGCCTTTACCTGAAATATTCAAAAAAACTTAAAAAAAATACAAGGTAAAGATTGTCATTGTCAAATCCTTGAATTTTTCATAAACACCCTTATACCTTAATCACAATACTAATTTTGTATAGGGAGAAAAAATCAGGCAAATGAAAGAAAAATTTATTGAGCTTGAAAAAATTTATTCATCTTTTACAAAGAAAGCAAGAGAATACAAAGATAGCCAGGCGTGCCAAAAAGGCTGTGCATTCTGCTGTTCCGAGGCGGGAAGCATAGATATCACAACCCTGGAAGGATTGCAGATAAAAAAGGCTTTAAATGCACTTGCCAAAAAACAACAGAAATCCTTCACCAAAACGCTTCACCGGGAGATGAGAAAAAGAGAAAGAAAAAAAATCGTTCCCTGTCCATTCTTAATGAAAAACAAGGCCTGTATAATTTACCATGTCAGGCCCTTTTCCTGCAGACGGATCTATTCCAACCATATCTGCACCAGTCAAAAGCCCCCAAAAGTCAATCGCCATGTCATGGACATTGCAAAAAAATCCATTCTGGCATTGCAACAGCTTGACGATACAGGTTACTCAGGCCATATTTCCTTTGTCCTTCACATGCTTGATACCCCCGCTTTTCTGGAAACCTACCTGAATGGAGATTTCAAACCCCAACAAATTATGGTTTTTGGAAAATCCCATAAGATTATCATCAATAAAATGATGCTTTAGCTATGATTTTGAACAAACCATTCAATAAGCTCACCTGCCAGGGTTTGCTTTCCCGGGACAATAGGAAGGTTATCTGATTTAAACCATCCGGCCTCGGCAAGCTCCTGAGAATCTATTGACAATTCACCACTTTCATACTCAGCCGTAAATCCGATCATAAGACTGTCAGGAAAAGGCCAGGACTGACTTTTAACATACTGAATATTCTTAACTTTGATTCCGCTTTCTTCAAAAATTTCACGTTTTACACAATCTTCCAAAGCTTCTCCCGGTTCCACAAAGCCTGCTAAAACACTGAACATTTTTTTATCAGGGAAATTAACACCCCTGCCAAGAAGAATTTGTTTATCCTTAACAACAGCTGTAATGATGGCAGGCGAAATCCGCGGATAGCTTATCAAATTGCATTTGGGACACACCCTTGCATGTTCATCCTTTTTTGTCTTTGTTTGTGCACCACATCTCCCGCAAAACTTAAAATTCATATTCCAGTCACAAATCTGCCTGGCATACCCTGCAATACTCCAGAAACCATTATCAATTTTGCCATAGAGCGCTCGCAAATTAATCATTTTATATTTATCCGGTATATTCTCAGGAGTAATCCGGCCACAATAACAGGATAAATTCTTAACCTTTCCAAAAAAACAAATTCCATTCAATTTCATTTGAGCCAGTACTTTTTCTTCAATACAGGGGATTGATACAAAATTGTCCGGTTCTTCCTTAACAAGGATATTATGACCGGAAAAAACAAAAAAATATGCTTTATCTGAAAACTTTGACGGTTCTAAGGCTGTTTTAATAAAATCCATTACTTATCCTGCTATGTTACATACCCAATTTAATTTTTCTGTAACAATTGTGCCTAAAATAGTACTAAACATGGCAAACAGACAAGTACTTCTTTTTTATTCACCCTGATCAGTCGCAAAGTTCCTGATAAATCACTTCCACAACATCCATAACCTTGATCTTTTTTTTCATTTTTCTCATGGCAAGGCTTAAAGTTTTTTTACAATTAGGACATGCCATAACCAGCATCCGGGGGTCTTGATCAACCATCTGGTTTATTCTTTGCCCGGATATTTCATTGGAAAAATGAGGATCTAAGACAGGAACCATTCCACCCCCCCCACAACAAAAACTGTTTTCACGGCATAATTCAAATTCTCCAATCGGATTTCCTGTAAATTTAGATAAAAGATTTCTTGGCTCATCGAAAATATTGAGTTCTCTTCCCAGATGACACGAATCATGATACACAGCATTTTTTTGGACAATTTCTTTGACAGGTTTCAATTTGCCATCTAAATAAAGCTTATTAAGATATTGCGTGGAATGCATTATTTTAAAAGGCAGTTCCTGCTTCAACCATCTTGGATAAAACTTTTTAAAGGCAAGCATGCAGGTCGGACATGAGAAAACAATAGTATCAACGCCACTTTTTTTTATCATTTCAACATTGTGCCTGGC
>JAGLNZ010000236.1 GCA_023139225.1 Desulfobacula sp.
ATATATTGCGGAGTGATTTTTTTGAAATTCAGAACCCAGATCCTGATATTATTAACACTTACTTTTTTCGGATGCTCAACCACCTTTGATAATGCTTATGATCCCATTCATATTCCACCACCTAAATCATCAACCTATAAAACCGGTTCGCCATCATCCTCTGGTCAAAAGAGCCCTGCTACCCAGAAACCCTATAAAATAAAAGGGGTTCGATATACCCCGATTGCCAGCGCCACAGGATTTGTCCAGAGCGGCATTGCATCCTGGTACGGCAGAAAATTTCACGGAAGAAAAACTTCCAATGGTGAAACTTATAACATGTATGCCATGACGGCTGCCCATAAAACACTGCCCATGAACACCTGGGTCAGTGTTCATAATCTTAAAAATAACCGGAAAATCGTGGTGAGGATCAATGACCGGGGGCCGTTTGTATATGGAAGGATCATTGACCTTTCTTACACAGGGGCAAAACGTATCGGGATCACAGGCGCAGGAACGGCAAAGGTAAGGGTAACTGCCCTTGGAAGGGCCACATCATATTCCAAGAAAACAAATGATCCCATTGCCTTTAAACCCGTTGATTACTGGAGAGGCAATTTCACGGTCCAGGTGGGGGCATTCAAGGTCAAAGCAAATGCTAAAAAATATCGATATAAATTGTCAAAAAATTATCAAAACGCCCATATTGCTGTTTTCACGGATGACCGGGGGATCTTTTACCGGGTGAGAATCGGCAGGTTTACCAATTTGAAGGATGCCATAAGGTTTAGTGAAAAAATTATTACACAGGGCTTTGGCAGTGCCTTTGCAGTTGCAGAATAAAGAAAAGAAATCATGGAATATATAGTTTTTCTGGATCGGGACGGGGTCATCAATATTGATTCTTCCGAATATGTTAAAAACGAATCAGAGTTTGAGTTTATTCCAAAAAGTCCTGAGGCAATCGCCCTTTTGTGTAAAAACGGTTTTCAGGTCATTGTGATCACTAATCAGTCTATGATCGGCAGAAAAATGGTCACACAAAAAACATTGGAGGCCATTTTTAAAAAAATGAAACACGGGGTTCAAAAGGCTGGTGGAGAAATCAAAGATATTTTCTTTTGTCCCCATACCCCCCAGGACAATTGTTTATGTAGAAAACCAAAGCCGGGACTTATCCTTGAGGCCCAAAAAAAATACCAGATTGATCTTGACCAATCCTGCATGGTGGGAGACAGTGCAAAAGATATTGAATGCGCACGCAATGCAGGATGCTCAAAAATTTTATTAGTCAAAACCGGTAATGGGTCAAAAGCACAACAGCAGCTTTCCTGCAAAGGCATCACACCTGATTATATCGGTCCGGATCTTTATGAAGCAGCCCTTTGGATTATCAAGAATGTGAAGATTTAGATGATCACTATCAAGGGCATTTTAGAACGGCTTACCTATCAGAACCAGGAAAATCATTATACGATTGCAAAACTTCGGATTGCTAAAATCAGTGATCCTGTCACCGTTGTGGGTCATCTTGCCGGGGTGTTTGAAGGTGAAAGCCTTGAGATTTCAGGAAAATGGGTCACCCATCCCAAATATGGGGACCAGTTTAAGGTAGAGGTTTATAAGGTTGTTTTACCTGCTACGGTTTCAGGAATCCGTAAATACCTAGGGTCTGGTATGATTAAAGGCGTCGGTAGATCACTGGCTGATAAGATTGTGGATCATTTTAAAGAAAAAACCCTGGATATCATTGAAAACGAGCCGGATAAATTAAAGAGTATTCACGGTATCGGAGAGGCCAAGAAAAAAATCATTGAGCAGGCCTGGAACAAGCATCATGCCGTCAGAAGGGTCATGCAGTTTTTACAGGAAAAT
>JAGLNZ010000237.1 GCA_023139225.1 Desulfobacula sp.
CACGACCCTTATATCATAGCAAGGGATATCCCGCAGATAGGGTTTATCATAGCCGATAAAATTGCCATGAAAAAAGGGGTGAGAAAAGATGATGAAAACCGCCTGCAGGCATGCCTGATCTATACACTTTTATCTTTTGAACAAGAGGGGCATGTCTATGGATTAAAAAAAGAATTGTTTAAATCGAGTTCAAGAATATCAGGAGTGGAGCAGGAATTGTTTGAGCAGGCACTGGAATTATTAATGGATTCGGATGAAGTGAAGATACAATCGGGTGAAGATGAACCAAAGGTTTTTCTTAAGAGGCTCTACCAGGCTGAATCAGGGATTGCGTCCAGAATGAAAGCCATTTTATCCATGGCAGCCAACCCCCGGCAAATTAGAAAAAACCAAATTCTTGAAGAGGTATTGACAAAACTTGCCGTAAAATTATCCACAGAGCAATTAAATGTTGTCACTAAGGTGCTGCTTGAAAAAATTGTGGTGATCACAGGGGGGCCGGGAACCGGTAAAACAACCCTGATACGGGCATTATGTGAAGTCTTTAGAATGCAGGATCTAAAGGTAGTGTTAGGTGCACCAACAGGAAGAGCTGCCAGGCGCATTTCCCAGGTAACAGGAAAAAAAGCCTCTACTTTGCACAAGCTTTTAGGCTTTGACCATGAAAATCAGGCATTTGAAAGAAATTTTGCCAATCCCCTTGAGTTGGATGTGTTTATTGTGGATGAAGCCTCCATGGTGGATACCATGCTCATGTACCGGCTCATTGAAGCCCTGCCGGTAAGTGCAAGCCTGATTATTGTGGGGGACACATTCCAGCTTCCTTCCGTGGGCCCTGGCAATGTATTGTCTGATATTATTGAATCTGACCGTGTAAAGGTCTTTTTTTTAACAAAAATATTCAGGCAGGCCAAACAAAGCCCTATTATCATGTATGCCCACAAAATCCGGAACGGCCAGATGCCGGATTTTCAAAAAGCGAAGTCTGGTGAGTTGTCAGAGTTTTATTTTATTGAGAACCAAAAGACAGAAAAAGTAGTACAAACCATCCTCGAACTTTGTTCAAAACGCGTGCCCAAAGCATTTCCCCACATTGATGAGATACAGGTCTTAACTCCCATGCATAGAGGAGAAGCCGGCACCATAAATCTGAATCAGCAGCTTCAAAGGGTATTAAATCAATCTAAGGGCGGCATAGAGGCCGGGGGCATCAGGTTTAAACCCAATGACAAGGTCATGCATCTGAAAAATAATTATGAAAAAGATGTATTTAACGGGGATATCGGTATGGTTCACGATGTCATTAAATCCGAAAGCCGTGTTCTGGTGGATTATGATGGCCGCATTGTAGAATATGACATTCTGGAACTTGATGAACTCACCCTGGCATATACTATTTCCGTCCACAAATCCCAGGGAAGTGAGTATGCCGCCGTCATTATTGCACTGACAACCGCCCACTTTCCCTTGCTGCAACGAAATCTTTTATACACGGCCATGACCCGGGGCAAAAGCCTGGTGATTATTGTAGGATCATCAAAAGCCCTTAAAATAGCGTTGAATAATAATAAAACAGCTTTGCGCCTTTCAGATCTTAAACAAAAATTGATGTCCCCGTAAGAGGGGTCATTTATTTCAAGCTGATGTCCACATTGAGTTCGTTGGCCAGGCTGTCAAGCTTTTCATCAAAGGCTTCCATTGAAACCGTATCAGGAATTTTGGCTTTGATTTCCATGGAATAAAGTGCAGTCCCGCTGTTGGGGGAAAATTTTTTGCGGGATTTCAAAGTTTCAATGTTGATGTTGTGATCGGCTAAAAGCTTGCTGACTTTATAGACAATACCTGCCTGATCAATGCCTTCAACTTCAATCGTACTATAGGAGTTGCCATTTTTTGTATCGGGCTGATGATAATCCAAAGGCCGGATAAATACAAAAATATCTTTTTCTCTTTCCAGGCGTTTGCAGTCCCTGGACAGTTTTTCCTGAAGATCTTCTTCATTGCCGGCCAACAACAGTATCAGGGTGAACTCGTCTGCCAGTCTGCCCATGCTGGAATCTTCAAGGTTGCATTTGTTTTCAAATATTATTTCGGCAATTTCAGCAACAATACCGGGCCGGTCTTTTCCAAAAGCCGTCATGATGAATTTATTTTCCACGAGGTCTTCCTCCATTTTTTTAGTCAATAGTATTCAATTTCTATAAAAAATGTCCCTTGCAATGTCAACACCTATTCAAAAACATAAAAGGTCAATTTTAGTCCAAGGTGCAAAGAGGAGTGCAACGAAATTTAGTGTATTTGCAACGAAATTTAGCGTATAACGTAATTTCGTTGCAAGATAAGACTACCCTTTCCTGCTATAAGTATTTGAAAATATTGTAATCAGGTGTCGATAGTGGGGTGTGGCACACTAGATGCTTATTAATTCAAGTGGTTAATAATATTTTTTACAACAACGCTTTAATAATTTAATTATATGGAGAATAAAAAGTGAATGAATTAAAAAATGCTCTTTTTTCGATATTTCCAATAGATCGTGTAAGTGACGACCCTGTAGTCCTTGCAGGTTATGCAGCAGATTCTGCAACCCTGCCTGGAAGCTCTACAATGCCTCAATTTATCGTTATGCCGGTTAATAAGGATGAAATTCTTCATCTTATCCAGGTGGCCTCAAGAAAACAAGTTCCCATAACAACCATGTCAAGGGGGTCAAACATTGCAGGAATGTCAGTACCTGTCCAGGGCGGGATAGTTGCTGATTTGAGGTTGATGAACAATATTATTGAAATTAATACAGATGCGGCCTATGCAGTTATTGAACCGGGAGTAACTTTTCATCAACTAAGCCATGCGTTAAAGAAAAAAGGGTTTTTCTGTCACCTTCCCACAGCTACCGGCGGCTCAAGTGCCCTGGCAAATTATCTTATGAGGCCGTCAGGTAATTTCTCTGCAAGATGGGATCCTGACCCGATTACCTGCCTTGAAGTGATCACTCCGGGAAAAGGAATCATCAGGACCGGGTCAGCAAGTTTTACCAATGCAGGCTGGAGAGCAAGATACCATTGCTTCCCGGATTTAACGGGGTTGTTTACCAGTGCTTTTGGAACCATGGGGATTGTTGCAAAAGGGGGTGTAAAAATATTTGACAGGGGAGAAAAAGAAAAAGTCATTTTTACCACATTTGATGAGTTTGCGCCGGCTGTTGAGTATATGAAAAAAATTGTCAGAAGAAATCTAGCTGAAAGTGTTACTTTCTGGTCATGGGGCTGGAATTTGTTCCATGAAATGATGGTATCAAAAGAGGCCAAAATCCCGAAACAGATGCTGAAAAAAGATCAGAAAACTCCACCCCGGGGCATCCCATTCGGCATTGCTTCAGCAAGATTAAGCGGATATGAAAATGTTGTTGATGCTCAGGTTGAAGCCTGTAAAAAAATAGCCCATGAATATGGCGGTAAATTTCTGGAACAAGAAGAAGCAAGGAAGTTGCATCCCGGGTGCACCCGGTATCTGTCTTCTTACTTTGGTGATGGTCTTCATATTAAACCTGGCGAGGAAAGCCAGCTGAGAGCCGGTATGCATCTTTCCGGATGCCTCCTTACAGCAGAGCCTTCAAAAGTGGTTGAAA
>JAGLNZ010000238.1 GCA_023139225.1 Desulfobacula sp.
TTAGGAGCTGATGTGATCAATATGTCAACTGCACCTGAAGCCATGCTTGCAAATGAAGCCGGTATTCCTTATGCTGCCGTTGCCATGTCTACCGATTATGACTGCTGGAATGAAGATGAAGCACCTGTTACCTGGGAGGAGATCCTGGCAGTTTTTGACCGGAATGCAGATAATGTAAAGAAATTGCTTGTAAAGGTTATAGAAGAATTAAAAGAATAAACCGTCAAAAATAATATCTAAAGGAAAAAGAAATGGACTTGAAAGCGACAATCAGAAGTATCCCGGGCTGGCCCATCAAAGGAGTGATATTCAGAGACCTGACCACATTGATGCAGAACCCGAAAGCCTACGTGGAATCATGTGATATCCTGTATGAAAGATATAAAGACATGAGTATCGACAAGATTGTGGGGATTGATGCCAGGGGGTTTGTCTTTGGCGCGGTCCTGGCCTATAAACTGGGCATCGGATTTATTCCTGTCAGAAAAAAAGGCAAGCTGCCATGGAAGACCATCCAGGAAACCTATACCCTGGAATATGGAGAAGATACCCTTGAAATCCACGAAGACGCTGTTGAAAAAGGTGAAAAAGTGGTCATAATCGATGACCTGATTGCCACCGGCGGCACTGTTGGTGCCACGGTGAAACTGGTAAAAAAACTGGGAGCCGATATTATTGAATGTGCTTTTGTCGTTGAGCTCCCGGATCTGAAAGGCAGGGATCAGATTCAAGGCTGCAAAGTGTTTTCCATCACAAAATTTGAAGGTGAATAATCATTAAGCCCTGGCAGGATCGAAAATTTTTTACGATGCACACGATAAATTTTATATAAACTGCCATCATTGATATGGATTTCAGGATATGCTACATTAAAAAACAGATATTCACACTTTTCAGGAGGCTCTTATGCAAATATCAATTACGTTTAAAAACATTGATTCTTCAGACGCATTAAAATCCCATATCCATGAAAAATTTGATAGGTTAGACAAGATGCTTGATAGTCCGGCCGATGCACGTATTGTTCTGTCGGTTGAGAAAATTCGAAACATTATTGATATAAACCTGAATTGTGACAAAATAAAAATTCATGCAAACGAAGAAGCTGAAACTAATATGTATTCAGCCATTGATGCCCTTTCAGATAATGTCAAACTGCAAATTAGAAAATATAAAGATAAACAGCGACGCCATCTTTCCGGTGATAAACAGACCATCAAAACCAATGGAATGGATATAGAATTTTCTGAGGATGTTGATGGCTGAATATGATGATTGAAACAAGGAACGTCCTATCTGTCAAGCACCTTTTGAAGTGGCTTGATCATTTCCTGTTTCATTTTTTTATTCACTTCTTTTCTGAATGCCGGTAGTTTTGAGAGAAATAACATTATTGCATTCTGAATTCGGATTTTATATTTTTTCTGCGGAAAATCATATCCGCTAAGTTTTTTATTAGCCAAATGATCTGCCCTGAATGGAAAGCGAAGCCGTCCCCAAATCTCATCTCTAAAAAGTTTTTTGCCTCCTACGCCAAGAAAAGTATTCGGTCTGAAGTAATTGTTTTCGGCAAACCAGACAAACCGTTTTCCAAATTCCTCCAGCAAGCTGTCAATTTCTGCTGAATTTCCGATTTCATCGGTTATGAAACCGACAGGATTGGCCTGTTGCATCTCTGTATATCCTTCCAGAATTTGAATGAGATTAGGTGTCTGACTTAACGGTCCTGAAATGATGAATCCTATCTGTTTTCCAGTCAGCGACGAGGCATGACCATTGAAAAAAGATCTGTCAAAAAATGTTTTCCATTTTGCAGACAAATATCTATCTTTAATTGTACCCGCCCAGATAAGTATATCTGCCGCCTTTATTTTTGTATTATAAAAATCGATATACTCATCCTTGCCTTCATATACGCATTTATTATCATATCCGCAGTGAATACAGCCCAGACATGATCCTTTGATATCCAAATCATTCAAATTTATTGTTTCAATTTCGCTGGAAAAAGACGCTTTGAATCTTTCAATCATCCTGATTAAATTTTTTTGATTTTTTACAGTATCCGTCACAATCAAAATTTTTTTACTTCCCGCATCTATTTTGTTCTTTACATCATTCGGGGTATAGTTAAAATCCCGCCAAATCAGCGGCATGTATGTTTTCAATGTATTAGCATTGTTTTTGATTGCATCAAAAAAGTTTTCGGCAAACAGACATAACCTTTTTTTTTCTTCTGGTTTCAGCAAGTCATACATATCAGCGGAAAATGATCCTGTATATCTCATATTCAGATCGTCACAAACAGCATTCATATAATTGTGAGCCGTGTGATCGAAAAAATGAATTGATGTCGTCAAAAATGCTGTGTACTTATTATGAAAAATATCTTCTGCGTTTTTTTCCGAAATCAGCTCGATAAATCTTTTATAATTGGCAGGTATGAGAAAATAATAAACAGGAGATGCCCACAAAATACCGTCTGAAGAACTGA
>JAGLNZ010000239.1 GCA_023139225.1 Desulfobacula sp.
GAGATGTTAAGGATTTTCAATTCATGCTGAGGAAATTCTTGTTGGATGTAGTAAACATACTGCATGGTAACACTAGTTGTCCCCTTGGGACTACCATTCAAGACTGTAATTTTCATCGCGATACCTCCTTGTGTTTGATATTTTGATTAATTTGGAAGCAGCAGCTTTTTTCTCTTGAACAGCCTCAAGATTCCCTTAACAATAATATACAGAATATAATAACACAGTACGAATAAAAATAGTATAACTGTTGTTATGCCAGCCATTACATTGTACCTGTGCCAATTTTCGGCAAGATCCTTTACCTGTTGCGGAACCCGGTCAAACGGTAGCTTTTCCACGCTCCCGTCTGAAAAATCCAAATAATAACTGTTCCGGGGCTGCCACACAGCAATTTCCTTTTCAGGATCTTTATCCGCCTGAACAGCACGAACAAATCCGCCGCCAAACATATCCCTGTCAATTGTTTCGTTTGTTTTATAGATTTCTTTATTTTCAGGGCCGACAACCTTTATCAGAATATAAAGCTTTTCACCATCCTTGCGCTGATGAACCCGGACCACAAACTGTTTTTCCCCGGTTTTCCAGATAACCCCGTCAGCTTTCAGCAGTTTTCTGTCGATCTGCTGCCGTTGATAATAAGAAAGACAGCACATCCCGAGCAGCAGAACAATGGGCCATACAAGTAAAATTATTTTAAATACTTTTTTTATCACGGTATAATATAGCCGGATTGAATGAACCTGGAAACAAAAAGGTGCAAATTTGCAATCCTTTTTTTTAAATTAAATATGCAGATTATATGGCCTTTTTCTCATAATCACTTGAAATCATAATAAATTCCCCCCTTTTTTTTAAGATATTATCCCATGGCACATGGATTGCAGATATAGCTGAAAATTGGCTGAAAATTAGTAAAGATGAATAAAAATAGAATTTTAAGGAGATCAACATGCGCGTCAATAAGTTATATGAAAACAAACAACCTGTAATTTCAATGGAGTTTTTTCCACCGAGAAATCAAGCAGCATCCGAGAAGTTCGAAGGACTGATAGACACCCTGTCCGCACTTGGCCCGGACTATTTATCCATTACTTTCGGGGCCGGCGGCTCCACAATGGACGGGTCGTATCAAACCGTTAAAGAATTGGTTTCCCAAAAAAAAATGCCCACCGTTGCCTATATCGCAGGGTATGGACTTGGCCCGGATGAAATTTGCGATGTGCTGGATAAATACAGGGATCTGGGTGTTGAAACAATTTTTGTTATTCGGGGCGATGAACCAAAGACTGATGATTTTACACCCCATCCGGATAGCTTTCCATATGCATCCGACCTGATCGCATTTATCAAGTCTAATTATGATTTTACCCTTGGGTGTGCAGGATATCCGGAAGGTCATATTGAGGCCCAAAGTCTTGATAAAGACATCCAATGCTTAAAACTAAAAGTCGATAATGGTGCTGATTATGTTGTGGCACAGTATTTTTATGATAATGATTATTTTTTTGATTATGTGGAAAAATGTAAAGATCAGGGGATCAACGTTCCCATTATCCCGGGGATAATGCCTGTATATACTGTGAAAATGACCCGGATGCTTGCCAAAGTCTGTGGTACGGCCATTATTGAAAAACTAGAGGAAAAATTAAATTCAGTTAATTCAGAGGACAAGGATGCGGTTTTGAAACTGGGAATAGAATTTGCCGTGGAGCAATGCAGAGGGCTTTTAAAACAAGGAGTTCCAGGGCTTCATTTTTATACGATGGATCGAAGTAAATCTACGGTTGAGATTATTCATCAATTGAGACAGGAAAAGCTTTTATAAATGTGCTAATATTAATACTGCCCGTGTGGACATGAATGGATTAAGATTGTTTTGACAAAATAAAAGGAATAAGACCTATCGATAAAAGGAAACAGCTTGCGAAAGGGCAGCGGATTGCACTATTATCAACGCTGTTAATACTTGCTTTAGCCTTGCTGAAAGCAGTTGTCGGCTATATGTTTAACTCTCCGCTTTTAATTGCAGATGCCTGGCACAGCGGTGCTGATATTTTAATTAACCTTTCATCACTTATCGGTCTTAAACTTGCGTCAAAGAAAAAATCCAACCGGTTTCCATACGGGCTTTACAGGGCGGAAACCATTGCCTGCCTCTTGATTGGGGTAATGATTGCCTTTATCGGGGTTGATATGTTCAAGGATGGCTGGCACAAGTTATTCCTGATGGATTTTCAGGAAGGTTTCCCCATATTTCCCATTGGTGCTTCAATAATTTCATGTGCTGTTGCATCTTTTCTGGCTGTCAAACAGCGGGCCATTGGAAAGGCTATTGGTTCACAAGCCCTGTTAGCGACTGCCAAAGAAGCTTTCTTTGATATATTCACCTCATTGTTTGTGTTAATCGGTATTGTTTTTGTGTATGTAC
>JAGLNZ010000024.1 GCA_023139225.1 Desulfobacula sp.
GCAATGCCGACAAGATCAAAAAAGGCGGTCAAAAGAGGCAGAGAAATAATCCCTGCAAGAATTTTAGGGCTGATAACATATTTCAATGGATCAATGGCCATCATCTCAAGGGCAGGAAACTGATCTGTAATTTTCATGATACCGATTTGTGCCGTAATAGCCGAACCGGCCCTGCCCGTCACCATCAAAGCGCAAAGCACCGGCCCCAATTCCCTGATGATTGAAAGGGCAACCATGATACCAAGGGCTGCCTCTGCTCCAAACTGGCTTAATGAATAATATCCTTGAATGCCTAAGACCATACCGGTAAAAAGAGCCGTGACAAACACAATCAGGAATGATTTTGATCCGATAAATTCAATTTCTTTGACAAGACGGTAACCCCTGAACGGCGGAAGAAATGCCTGGTAAATGGAAGAGAACAAAAATATTGTACCCCTGCCAAGAATTTGAAGGCGGTATAAAGTGGAACGGCCGATTGATGCTGCAATCTCCAAATTTACAACTCTCCTTTAGTCAAACAAAATTTCATCCAGATAATTCTTATCCGTACGGGTAAAAGGGATGGGACCTTCAGGCTCCCCATTGATAAACTGCTTCACCCTTAAATCCTCACTATTTCTTATCTCTTCCACGGTCCCTTGAGCGATAATGTCCCCGTAAAAAAGAATGATGATATTATCAGCAATTCTGAAACAGGACTCAATATCATGGGAAACCACTATGGATGTAATATTCAGCGCCCGGTTAAGATCCTTGATAAGCTTGTCAATCACACCTGTTGAAATAGGATCAAGGCCGGATGTCGGCTCATCATAAAATATTACTTTGGGGTCCATTACAATGGCACGGGCAAGCCCTACCCGTTTCATCATCCCTCCGGACAACTGGGAGGGCATCAGGTTCTCAGTCCCCCTTAACCCCACCATCTCCAATTTCATGGTCACGATCGTTTTAATAACATTATCTGCAATTTTTGTATGCTCACGCAAAGGAAATGCAATGTTTTCAAAAATATTCAGGTAATTAAAAAGTGCTGATCCCTGAAACAGCATACCCATTTTTTTTCTGATTTCATATATTTTTTTCTTGGGCAGGGTTGTCAGGTCCATGCCTTCAAAATAGACAGACCCGGAATCAGGTTTTTCCAATCCCGTGAGCTGCCGTAACAAGGTACTTTTCCCGGAACCGCTTCCCCCGAGGATGACGGTGACTTTTCCTTTTTCAAAATGACAATTCAAATGATTTGAAGCTGTGACACTGCCATATCTTTTTACCAAATTTTCTACTTTGATCATAGGTTGTATTTGTCACTTATCTATTTTTGGATATTAATAAATAGCTTACCCTATTTGCCGTGTCAACGATAATTACAAAGATTGACAAAGCCTGCAAGGCTTTATATAAAAATTTGATATGGCAATGGATAAGAACATACCCCAATTTATGATTACGGATCATTCCTCAGACCTTAAGGCCTGTATTCGTAAAGTCGAACGATTATCCAACTGCATTGAAATAGCAAATTTGATCAATTCCGAGCTTTCCATTGGAAAGCTTCTTTCCAATGTAATGGAGGCAACTAAAAAGGCTTTTTCAGCAGATGCGGCCAGTATGCTTTTAATTGATGACAAAACAGGCGATCTGACATTTCAAATTGCCCTTGGAGATGTTGGAGATGAAATCAAGGAAATCTACAGATTAAAAAAGGGGCAGGGTATTGCCGGACTCGTTGCTGAAAACGGGATACCCCTTAACCTTGAAGATGTTTATAACCATCCGAAATTCTCCTATGACTATGACAAAAAAACAAACTACCGTACCCGTGCCATGCTCTGTGTCCCCCTTAAGGTCCGTGGTAAAATCATCGGTGTCATCCAGGTGATTAACAAGCTTACCAAGCCATTTATTTTTTCCGATGAAGAGCTTGAAATGCTGGTTACCATCAGCAGCAGTGCCGCAGTTGCCGTTGATACTGCCCGAATGCATAAAATCATCCTGGAAAGACAGACCCTTGAAAGGGATTTAAAACTTGCAAAAGAAGTCCAGGAAAGTTTTTTACCCAAAGAACTTCCCGTTATTGACAATTACAGATTTGCTGCATTAAATCAGCCTGCCCTTGAAATCGGTGGCGATTTTTACAATTTTTTCAGGCTGCCTGCAAATAAACTGGGGATTGTTCTGGGAGATGTTTCCGGTAAAGGAATCTCCGCTTCCCTTTTTATGGCACGCCTAACCAGTGATTTGCAATATTATACCCTTTTATATCCCGAGCCTAAGGAACTTTTGACCCAGATAAATAAAGTCCTGTACGAACGAGCAAAAAGAGGTATGTTTGTCACCCTTGTATACATGCTTTTGGATACAATTGAAAACCGCATCCAAATTGCTAACGCAGGTCATGTATTCCCCGTATATTCCGATGCCCGGGAAACCTGGCTCATGGGGCATCATAATAAAAAAGGGCCGCCTCTGGGTATTATACCGGATGTTGAATATGCCCAGGAAATATTTGAACTTGAAGAAAATTCAAGTGTTACCCTCTATACAGACGGCGTCATTGAAGCAAAAAACAGTGATGGAGAACTGTTTGGCATTAAAAAACTTCTAAAGGAAATTGAAGTACAACCCAATGACCCTGATTTAATTGTTAAAGGAATTACAAACAAAGTTGACAGATTTACAAAAACAGAAGGCAGAAGTGATGATTTGACTCTGCTGGTATTTAGTACAAATTAATATTTTCCCATAACCCCAAAGATGGAATGCTTTATGAAACCGGAATCCATTCATCTTAAAGTAAGGTCACACCCCAAAAACCTGAAACGTATCAGGGGTCTGATGGCAGATATTACTTCAAAAGCCGGCCTTTCAAAAGAGGCTTCGGGACATATTATTCTTGCGATTGATGAGGCCTGCTCCAATGTTATCAAACACAGCTATAATAATGACTATACCCAAAAAATTGATCTGAATGTTAAATTGGAAACTAATTGTTTAACCATCTCAATTGTTAATGACGGCATCAAGTTTGATTGCAGTTCAATAGAAGCAAGGGACATTAATGAGATTAAACCGGGAGGACTTGGCGTTTATATTATAAACCATGCAATGGATACCGTGGAATACAGTCAGACACCGGAAGGATTAAATAAACTAACAATGGTAAAAAAACTTAATCTTTGAAAAAAAAAGCGACAATAAGAGTTCCAATATTTATAAAGCTGATAGTTTTTTCCTGCCTTCTGGTCATTGTCATTACCTCATCCATCGGGTTTTTAGTGTTAGATATCCAAAAAAAACAGTTTAAGGATCAATTGATTATTTTGGGTGAGAGTCTTTTGCATATCATGGCAAAAAACGCACCGGACAAACTTCTGGCAGAAGAAGATATGGCATTGTTTAAACTGGTAAAAGATATTTCGGAAAATGAGCAAATCGTTTCCGCCTGTATTACCAACCAGAAAAATATTATTGTTGCCCACAGTGATCTTGATCAGGTAAATAAGACCTATGAACCGCCAAAAAATCTTTTAAGAATCAAAATAATCCCCAAGGATATTATTCTAAACACCTTTGATATCAACGGGAAAGAATTTTTGTTTCTGGAAAAACCGTTAACATATCAAAATATTAATATTGGGAATGCCCGAATTGTGATTTCACAAAAAATCATTGAACAAAATATCATCCTGTCAAAGAGATATATCCTGATGTCCTTTGTTGTCATTCTATTTTTGTCACTCCTGATGAGCTTAGGGTTCAGCATTTATTTCTCGCGTCCCATCAATAAATTAAAAAAGAGCGTGGAAATTTTCGGCACCGGGAATTATAAGCACCAGGCAGCCATCATCAGGAATGATGAACTCGGAGACCTTGCACAAGCCTTTAACCAAATGGCAAAGGATATTGCACTCAAGGAAAAAATAAAAGACTCCTTTGGCCGGTATGTTGCCCCTGAAATTGTTGATATGATCCTGGCAAATCCTTCAGACTCCTGGATGAAAGCCTCGTTAAAACAGGCCACGGTATTGTTCACGGATATCAGAGGGTTTACTTCTATTTCGGAAAACAAAGAACCCGAATCCATCGTTGACATACTCAATGAGCATTTTACACAGATAACCGACATTATCATTCGCCATGGCGGACATATTGACAAATTTGTCGGAGATGCTGCCATGGCTGTCTTTGGCATCATAAAAGAAAATACAGGCCATGCAGAAGATGCGTTAAAAGCAGCCCTTGAGATTATGAATCTGACAGAGGCCGGTGCTGTGAAAAATAAAGATACCTCAGAGGCAGTAAGAATTGGGATCGGTATCAATACAGGTGAAATGGTTGCAGGCAACCTTGGTTCCAAAAAAAAAATGGAATACACGGTAATTGGTGATAATGTTAATATCGCTTCCCGTCTGACATCCCTTGCTGAACCGGGTGAAATACTTATCAGCGGGAACACCTATGACCTTTTAGATAAATCTGATGAGTTCAAGGTCAGGGAAAAAGGACGAATATCCATTAAAGGCAAAAAAAATAAAATCCGGGTGTTTAAACTTATTATCCCCGGCTAAAAATAATTCCATAACTTAAAAGCGGGAATACGTCATGAAAACAAACCCATTTTTAAAAATAATCCTGGCTTTGGCGCTTATCTGTCTTTCTTCCTGTGGTGCTAAAAAAGCGGTGGTATCTGAAAAAGATGAACTGCCGATCATCTTTAAATCCGACAAACATATTATCTGCACGCTTACAAAAGATATGTCCCCTGCCCTGCTTGCCAAAAATTTTTTAGGGAACCGGGATATGGCATGGGTGATTGAAGATGAGAACAAAAACACTCTTTACCATGCCGGAGAAACCATTGTGATCCCCCTGGCAAATGACAACAAGGCAGGGCTTTATAAAGATGGATACCAGACCGTGCCGATTCTTTGTTATCACCGGTTTTCAAATAATTGCATTTCCCGGTTGTGTATGCCGCAAGATATTTTCGCCTGGCAGATGAAATATTTAAAAGAGAATCATTACAGGGTGATCAGCATGGAGATGCTCATAGAATACCTTGAGTACAAAAAAGCACTGCCTCAAAGATCAATTGTCATCACCATTGATGACGGCTATAAATCCGTTTATGACATTGCCTTTCCTGTTCTAAAACAATATGGATTTACGGCAAGTCTTTTTATTTATACGGATTTTGTTGCCGGCGGCAGTGCCATGACCTGGGAGCAAATCCGGGAAATAAAAAATGCCGGGTTTGAAGTGGGTTCACACACTGTTTCTCATGCAGATCTTGCACTTAAAAAACCCATGGAGAATGAAGAGAAATATATCCAAAGGATCACCCATGAAATTGTCCGTTCAAAAGAGATACTGGATAAGAAACTGAACCAGGATACAACCCTTTTTGCATTTCCCTTTGGCAGCAGCAACCGGCGGGTAATCAATGTTTGCAGAAAAGCAGGTTATAAGGTCGGAGTAACCGTTATCAAAGGTGGGAACCCATTTTTCAATGATCCTTTCCTGCTTCATAGAGACCAGGTTCTGTCAAGGGAACAAACCGCATTCATCAGCAGGTTAAACACCTTCCAATCAGTCAGTCTGGAGGATAAAGACAATGAGTAAGCCAATCAATATTTGCGTCATTATCCTGGTTTGTACATTTTTTGTTGGCTGCGTCGCAACCCCAAAAAAGCCGGTAGCATCCATAGAGACCCAAAGAGAGCACCTTACCGAAAAATTTTATGAAAAAGCACTTTCTCTGGAACATCAAAATGAACTGGTTGAAGCTAAAAAAAACTATCAGTTTGCAATTGCAGCAGACGCTTCAAATAAAAAGGCAGAGCAAAAAATCACGCAGATTAACAAACGACTGCAAACGCTTGCAGACAAACACTATCAAAAAAGCATTATATTGCACAAAAAAGGAAAATATAATGAATCAAAGCGTTATCAACTCATAGCACTCCGACTCTGGCCCAAACATGTAAAAGCACGACAAGCTCTAATAGCCGGCCAAATGCTGGATATTCAAAGATATGCCCGGCATACAATTAAAAAAGGGGAAACCCTGTCAAAAATTTCAAAAACCTTTTACGGCAATTTTAACCAGTCCGATATCATTGCAAGGGTAAATAATATCAAGGATGCCGCCTGTATCCGGGTGGGAATGAAGCTTAAAATACCTGAACTCAAAGACCATCCTTTTGTTCATCAAAAAAAAGCGGCCGTACTGGAACATTTGACAGATGTGTCAATCCAGCCTGGAAAAAGAACAGATTCTTTAACCATGTATAAAAATATGGGGATAAATTTTTTTAAGGCCCGAAAGTTTGAGGATGCCGTGGTTGAATTAAAAAAAGTTTTAAATGCAGATCCTGTTGACAAGGAAGCAATAGAATATATTTCAAAAGCATACTATAGTCTGGGATCAAATGCATATGCACAAAAAAAATATCTGGTCGCCATTGAAAATTGTAAAAATGCCTTAAACTTTAATAAAAATTATTCTTCATGTGAAAACATGATTACACAAAGCCGGAATCTCTATAACGAATACCATTATAAATCCGGAATGAAATTTTTTGACGAACAAAATCTAAGCCTTGCTATTTTGGAATGGGATCTTGTTTATAAAATGGACCCGGGATATAAAAAAGTAACCCAATTATTAAATAAAGCAAAAATGATTCAAAAAAATATCAAAACCCTTAAGCAGCCAGAATAAAAAATAGCGAACAAGACTACTCCCCTGACAATATCATTAATGTCAGGTCATCTGACTGAGGGGCCAATTGTATTCCACACTGCTCTTTTATCCATGCCATCTGATCGTCAAGCGGCATATTCCCTGACTGGACAAGCCACCGTAAGAAACCCTTTATACCCAGTTCTTTGCCAAGCTCTTTTTTTCCCCCTTTTTTTAACCGCCCCTCTGTAAATCCATCTGTATAAAGGTACAAGCGTTTGTTCTTTAGGGAAAATTGTCTTGCTGGATGAATGACTCCCGGCAGCACACCTAAAGGAGGATCTGCCGCCTCAATTTTTGTAATTCCCTTATCATTTACTAAAAACGGCGGCAGGTGCCCTACATTAATAATATCAAGTTCATTGGAATCAGGCTCCAGCCACCCTCCGACAAATGTGACAAACATACCCCTGACAGCAGTTTCACAAAGTTCATTATTCATTAACTGAACAATCGTGCTGATATCATCCACCACTTTGCACAAACACCGGAAAAGGGAGATGGCTTTTGCCATGAGCAATGCTGCGGATGTTCCTTTACCGGACACATCTCCAAGGCAAAAACATATGGTACCGTCTTCCCTTGTAAAGTAATCATAAAAATCACCTGACAAATGAAAGGCTGGAATATTAAATGCCCCAACCTGATGAATCATTTCAATATCAGGCTGAAGACTTTTCTGAATTTCCCTTGCTATATCAAGTTCCGCTTCCAGTTTGGCAGCATATTCATCCCGCTGTTTTAATGAATTCTGCAATTGCCAGGTCAGTTCCTGGTAACTGATATTATCCTCAACCAGTTTCCTGTTGGCCTGTCCCATTACCGTATCAAAATTCATCTGAGATCCAACACAAATATTCAATGCCTCTGAGGTTTCTTTAACCTGGCCGGGAAGTAAGGATAACAGGGACTCCATTTTATCATCTGTTAAGGCAAAAAGCATTTTTGATTGCTTTTTAAGTTCGGTCATGGCCCCTGATTTATCATGGCAGGTATAAAAAGCATTGCATAAATCAGATAAATGCATGATTTTCGCCAGAACAGATTGTTTTTTTGCCTGCCCATGGTTTTTGATTTCTCTTTTACTGAAAGACAGATGATGATAACCAATGGCCATGACATAGGATTCCGGAAGATTCCATTTTTTGGCCAGCAATGCACCGACGCTGTCATGGGTGGTATGGAATAACTCTTCTTCCATTTCACAGCGCGGCTGGGGAAGATTGGATCTTAACAACGGCCATCTGTCCACTTTTTCAGGCTCCATATAAAAAAGAACCAGCAAACCAATATCCTGCAGCATTCCGGCAGTAAATGCTTCCTCAACCGGTCCATCTATCAGGTATGCGAGCTGCTGGGCCGAGACTCCTCTTCGAATTGAATCTTCCCAAAAGGTATCAATATCAAACCCTGGAATTACTTTTTTTGAAAGCGCTTCTTTCACGGCAAAACATAATACCAGATTTCGAAGACTATCCATGCCAATGGCAACCACAGCACTGGAAATGGTTTTTATATTCTGGCGAAATCCAAAAAAAGCGGAATTGACAAGTCCCAGAAGTTGTGCCGTTAATGCCGGGTTGACGGATATCAACTTTGTCAATGTGTCTATCTGAGCATCATCACGCAATGTGTACTGGATCAATTGCATGACCTGCCTGTTGGGGATCGGCAGGTCTTCCGGATCAAAATCCCGATAAAAAGCAGCAGCCATCAGAATTCACAAAAACAATTTTGAATGTTAAAAGAATAGGGGATATCCATTAAAACCTCTGGTATCATAATTTTTATTTTCATATTTTTATCTTTATTTTAACTTATGTCTTAAGTCAAGCGGGCTTTAACAGTTTCAAAATAATACATCCCCATGCAAGGGATCGCATTTGCGCAATATTTAAAAAAT
>JAGLNZ010000240.1 GCA_023139225.1 Desulfobacula sp.
GAACATGCGTTTGTATTGTGTTCCAAAGGGGACATCTCTTCTGAGCATCTGCCTTCCACACTTACCCGGCAATCCATGATAGAAACAGAAGATAATTCTTCGCAGTTTCCCTTAAAGGCCGCAGAAGTAAGGGTCATCAAAGCGTTTCTGAAAAAGAACAATTATGATCGCAAAGCCACTGCCAAAAATCTTGGTATACACAAAAGCACGCTGTTTCGGAAAATTAACAAGTTCGGGATTAAGCTTCCTAAAATCGACGGACGATGTAAAAGGTAATAGTTTTTTTGCTGTGTCGCAATTTTGAGTCGTTATACAGTCGCACTCCTGCAATTTTTTAATATTTATTAAAAAAAAATATTCCAGATCAAGTTTTATAACTATCTATAATTACAGCTATATTTTTTATATGATAATAAAAATTGTGAATTGGCATACTCCTTGCGGTATTTAGATTAAAAGAGGGGATAGCAAATTAATAAACCCCAATTTTGATACTTAGAAGAGGAGTACACGATATGAAAGTAGGCGTCAGTTCAACAGGAAAAGATATAAATTCCCAAATAGACCCACGATTTGGAAGATGTGCTTATTTTATGATTATTCAGACTGATGACATGAGCATCGATGTTGTTGAAAATGAGTTCAAATCCCTTGGAGGCGGTGCAGGTATCCAGGCTGCAAACTTCATTCATTCAAAGGATGTTGAGACGGTTTTGACCGGTAATTGCGGTCCCAATGCCATGAATGTGTTTTCCGAATGCAAGATAGATGTTGTAACAGGACAGGCCGGTCTAATAAAAGATGTCGTTGAAAAGTTTAAAAACGGCGATTTGACACCTTCCGTTAATCCGACGGTTAACGAAAAAGCCGGGGTGACTAATGATCCGGGTCAAGGGAACAATGGATCACAGGGCCGGGGAGGATGCATGGGGGGTTCCGGTCGGGGCATGGGAAGAGGCCAGGGTGGCGGTAGAGGTATGGGCAGGGGCCGCGGCATTGGCGGCGGCGGTCGAGGCATGGGCGGCGGCGGTGGCCAGGGTATGGGAGGAGGCCAGGGTTCCGGCAGAGGCCAGGGCAGTTAAAAGGAGGAGATTTTGGGATGAAAGTTGCAGTCACAGTCTGGGATGAAAGAATTTCCCCTGTTTTTGATTCTGCACACACGCTTTTGATTGCGGACATCAAAAATGAAAAAATAAAGAATATATCCTATGAATCCTTTCATCCGCAATTAGAGGGTCGTCTTACAGAGGAGTTAAGCCTGCTTGGTATTGAGGTTCTCATCTGTGGTGCCATATCTCAAGCCTATTCAACACTGATTGAGGCAAGTACTATTTTGTTAATCCCCTTTATCGGTGGTAATGTCAACAAAATCCTTGAATCCTATGCCAAGGGCAATCCTCTTGCCCCGACCTTTTTAATGCCCGGATGCAGGGAGGATAGTTCGTCCGTATGAATATTGATCCGGTCATAGAATTGCAGTATTGCACCATTATAGGATCGCAGTTCTGCTCTTTTGGCTCCATATCATTCCTTTGTCAGGATTCAGATGATTCTTAAACCCCTGATTGACAAAGGATCTTATTACCAGATTTCAATCCTTGCCTTTCTGGCATGTTGTTTGCTATTTTATATTTATAAACAACAGGAGATTTTATGGCACTGCCCGTAAACTGGAAGATACTTCTGATAGATGATGATAAAGATATTAGGGACATCATGACAGTCACTCTGGAAGATGCAGGATATTCTGTTATTTGTGCTCCGGACGGGCATACGGGCCTTATGCTTGCAACAAGAGAAGAGCCCCAGATCGTTATTACTGATATTAAAATGCCGGGTCTGAGCGGCCTTGAAGTTCTTGAAAAAATAAAAAAGATAAAACCTGAAACAGAAGTCATTGTGACCACAGGGTTTGGTGATATCGAAAAGGCTGTTAAAGCCCTGCAATACGATGCATCTGACTTTATTTCAAAACCCATTGATGATGCCGTCCTGCATATGGCGTTGAAACGGGCCATGCAACGGTATATTGATAAAAAACAATTGTCTGATTACACCACCCTTCTTGAAAATGAAAATCTGAAAACCAGCTCTGAATTGGTAAAAAATGTAAATTTTCAAAGCAGTCTTATCGAAAATTCAATGGATGGAATCCTTGGGTGTGATGAAAACGATCTTATTGTGACGTATAACCGAAGCATGGAAAAGCTTCTGGGTTATCCAAAGGCTTTGGTATTGAAAAAAATGAGAGTGATGGCGTTTTTTAACCCTGAACGATTTTTAAAATTAAAGCAAGATCTGTTCGGCAGCGGTTTCGGTGGTAAAAACAGGCTGTTTGTCTATGAAACTTCCATGCTTTCTATAGAAAAAAAAGATATCCCGGTCCAGGTTTCCGGGTTTATCCTTTCACAGGACAGTATCCAAAACAGCATGGTGCTTTTCATCAGTGATTTAAGGGACCTTAGGAGCCTGGAACAGGAAGTGACCAGTCAGGCAAAACTGCTTCACCGGGAAAAGATGATATCTTTGGGTCGGCTTGCTGCCAGCATGGTTCATGAAATCAACAACCC
>JAGLNZ010000241.1 GCA_023139225.1 Desulfobacula sp.
TGGACTTAAAGTCAATTGAAATCCCCCTCAACAGGAGTTCGGGCGGGTTTATTCGCTGCCTGAGAAACCAAAAGCCTGTGATGATTACCGGCAAAACTCTGGGTGAAAAAAAGGCTTTGGACAAATTTAAAATCAAGGAAATGGTCATCGTGCCGTTCTGTAGTCATAACAAGGTTATCGGTATCCTCGGCATGGACAATATTGTTTCAAAAAAAGCCATCGCGCCCGATGTATTTTCTTCCATTGCCATAGTGGCCAATGAGCTTGGCATAGCCATGGAGAATGCCGGTACTTACAAAGAGGCAAAAGCAGTTTCCCTCAAGGATGGACTCACAGGCCTTTTAAACCGTATGGCCATTGACAAGCTTCTTGCAAAATCATTTAGAAAGGCTGTGGACGGAAATAATGATCTGGCTCTCGTGATGATAGATGTGGATTACTTTAAGATGTTTAATGACAAATTCGGGCACCAGGCCGGGGACAATGTCCTTAAATTGATTGCCACCACCTTAAATAAACTGTCCAGGCCTTTTGACCATGTGGGGCGGTATGGCGGCGAAGAATTTATTGTCATCCTGAACAATACTGATTTGTCAAAAGCCTTTGTTTATGCTGAAAGAATCCGGAAGGAAATTGAGCACCTGGGCAAACTTTTGGTTAACCGGTTTCCGGGCCTTTCTCTTACGGTCAGTGCCGGTGTCAGTGAATACCAAAAAAGTGTTAAAAACCAGCACAATCTCATTGCAAAGGCAGACAAAGCCTTATACCGGGCAAAGGAAACCGGAAGAAATAAAGTGGTCTCCGGATAATTTTGTGGGGGTAAAATTGAAAAAAAATGATTGTTATTCCAAAGAGGAAAAATTTTTTCAGGATAAAAACAAGATTTATTCTGCTCAGTCTGTAAAACCGATTGTCTATTCAACCGATATCAGGGATTTTGGCCAGGTGGCCAAAAGTATTCCCTGCCAGGATGCCTGTCCTGCAAAGACCAATATTCCCGGATATATCAGGGCGGTTTATGAAAAAAGATATGGCAGGGCCTATGAATTAAACCGCAGTGCCAATATCCTGCCCGGCATTTTGGGGCGTATCTGCGCCAGACCCTGTGAATCTGCCTGCCGTCACGGAGAACCGGATAATGGTCAAAGTGTTGGTATCTGTCATTTAAAGCGCTCCTGCGCAGACTTAAAGCCAGTCTCTCACAGAATTATTGAAGGGCTTTATTCACCGACCCCAAAAAAAGTTGCCGTTGCAGGCTCAGGCCCGGCCGGATTGGCAGCAGCCCATGACCTTGCCATCCTGGGGCACAGGGTTGTGATTTTTGAGAGGTTGGCAAAACCGGGCGGTATGCTCATGTATGGGATTCCTGAGTTCAGGCTGCCGCGGGATCTGCTCATGCTTGAAATTAACAATATCCTTAGACTGGGAATCCAATTGAAGACAAACAAGACCATTGGTGTTGATATTTCCCTGAACCAGCTTAAGGAAGAATATGATGCCCTGATTGTGGCAACCGGATGTGTCAGCCCGAGAAAACTGGATATCCCGGGCGAAGATCTTGAAAATGTTCATAACGGGCTTGAATTTATGAAAGCGGTTAATGAAGGGCAAACCCCCTTTGTCGGTGACAAGGTTGTCGTGATCGGGGCCGGGTTTACAGCAGTTGACTGTGCAAGATCGGCTATTCGGTCAGGGGGGGGAGATGTCAGTATTAATATCCGTAAGACTGTTGAATATATGCGGATTGATGAGACTGAAAAACATGAAGCCCAGTTTGAAGGTATAAAGACCAATAGTCTTATCCAGCCGTCCAGAATTATTGGGGATGGCAATAAAGTTGCTGCCGTTGAATTTTTGCGAACCCGCATGGAAAAAATCGATACGCCGCCATATAGAATTTCTGTTCCCATAGAAAATTCGCAATTTTTAGTATCCGCTGATTCCGTCATTGCAGCCTTGGGTCAGACCCCGAATGAGAATATGCTGTCCAAAGATTTAAGCATATTGGATGGTGTCTTTACAGCAGGAGATTTTGCAACAGGTTCTTCTGATGTGATTTCAGCCATTGCCGGCGGCAGAAAATGTGCACGGGCCATTGATGAATATCTCATCGGTGAAAAAAGAAAACAATCAGTGGTCAGGCTTGAAAATCATGAAACAACCGACAGACAAAGAGCATATGATTTTATCGGGAAGGTTGATATGAATACCATTGATATGGAAGAAAGGCTTTCTGATTCAACCCGTGAAGTGGAAACAGGGTACAATGAAGACCAGACACATGAAGAAGCCAAAAGATGCTATCTTTGTAATCTGAAATACGAAATTGATCCTTTATCCTGTATTTATTGTTCAGCCTGTATTGATGTGGCACCAAAAGATTGTATTAAAATGATTGAAAATATTATTGTCAACCCCGATGGAACCTATGGAGCATATGAAGAAACCAGGGATTGGAACAAAATCGTATCCATTGCCATTGACAATGCCAATTGCATCCGTTGCGGGCAATGCCTGGCCGTCTGCCCTATGGATTGTATCAGTGTGACAAAAACAGAACTCATTGAAATTGATACCTAGTTGATTGGAGGAATGATGCCTGACAACGATCATTATGTCATCATCGGAAACGGACCTGCTGGAAATCATGCAGCAGCGACTTTGCGGGAAAAGGATAAGGATGCAAAAATTACCATCATATCCGATGAATGTACTCCTTTTTATTATAAACATAAACTGACTGATTTTATTGCCGATGATATTGCCGCAGAAAAATTGATGGTAAATTTTTTGGATTCTTACAAAGTAAAAGATATCCGAATCCGGCTGGGTCAGAAGGTTGAAAAAATCGATCCTGATTCAAAATTACTGTTTTTGCGGCACAGGGAAAAAATCAAGTATACAAAACTCGTCATTGCTTCGGGAAGCCGTGCAAGAGTGCTGCCCTCTATGTCAGGCTATGCAGATCATTTGAAATCTATTACATCTTATACAGATGTTATGGAATATAAAAAGCAGATTCGAAAAGCCAAAGCGTTTTTTATTTTCGGCGGGGACCTTGTGGGATTTAAATTTGTAAGAATGTTAAGATCAATGGGGAAAATTATAACCATCCTGATATGTCCCAATGCATTCTGGCCTTATGATTTAACCGATGACATGCTGGCGCAGATAACCGAAAGCCTTTTAAAATTTAATGTAAATATTATTACTAATGACGATATCTTAACTATTAAAAGTCAAAACGGATCATTTCAGGTAAAAACACAAAAAGGGGTGGAAACAAATGTTGATATGGTGTTTTCTTTTAACGGACTGATTCCCGATATTGAATTTGCAAAGGGTTCGGGTATTGATATTGATCATGGTATCCTGGTTAATGAGTATTTAAAGACAAACGTGAACAGCATTTATGCCTGTGGATCATGTGCCCAGATTTATAATCGGGCCCCAAAAAGCTACACAACTTCCATTGGATGGCCTAATGCAGTGGTACAGGGAGAGGTGGCAGCCCTTAACCTTTTGGGGGACCATAAGGTTATTGAGTCTGTCGGCCAAAAATATTTTGATTTGGAGGGCGTGAAAATCAAGACCACCTGGTGGGAAGATATTGATATAGATAAGGATCATAATGCATGAAAGATATTAATATCGTTATTGAGATTTGTGGCAGTGCAGGAGAGGGGACCATTTCCGCCGGAGAAATATTAAGCCGGTTCATGAGCTCTCAGGGGTTTGAGATCATGTCTTTTGACTCGTACCCGGCAGAAATCAGGGGGTTTGGAAAATGTGTGGCCCACACAAGGATCAGTTCGGCCAGTATTTATTCTCCGGGAAAATTTGCCGATGTTTTAATTGCCTTAAATGACAAGCACTCCATATCCCAGTTGTCTGTTTTAAAGGAAAACGGCATATTGATCTATGACAGTCAGCCCACAAAACCCCACAAGGAGGATGAAAGTGTGGTGGGCTGGGCAAAACCCGGTATGATTTCCTATGGCATACCCTTGAATATGCTGGCCCGTAAAGCAACGGGTAATGCGCGGGGAATGAATATGGTTGCCCTGGGGGCTTTGGCTGCCCTTTTTCATGTGGATAAACACGGGTTTACCGATTCTATTAAAGCGCGTTATGCAAAAAAGAAACAGATCGTGATTGATTCCAATGTGAATTCGTTTTTGGAAGGATATAACTGGACAAAAGAGAATATTAAAAAGATTGATCCGTATTCCTTTAAAGGCATAACCCCTTCCATGCAGAAAGAAAAGCTCATCATAAACGGCAATCAACTGGTGGCGCAGGCGGCTTTGGATGCCAATCTTGCCTTTTATGCCGGATACCCCATAACCCCTGCTACAAAAATTATGGAAATATTGAGCAGGGAACTGCCAAAGCATGGCGGAACCCTGTTGCAGACAGAAGATGAAATAGCAGCCATCGGTGCTGTCATCGGTGCCGGGTTTGGCGGAAAACGTGCCATGACGGCAACATCCGGTCCCGGGTTTGCCTTGATGACAGAGTTTACAGGGCTGTCTGTCATGGCTGAGGTGCCGGCTGTGATTATTTGCTCACAACGGGGCGGGCCTTCAACGGGGATCCCAACCAAAACCGAACAGAGCGATTTTAATAGTGCTGTATTGGGAGGAACGGGTGACTGCCCAAGGATTGTCCTTGCACCCACTGATACAAAGTCCTGCTATCAGGCAACGGTTTCAGCCCTCTATCTTGCTGAAAAATACCAGACCCTTGTGGTGCTTTTGCTGGATTTTTTCCTGTCCAACAGCATCAGGAATATTGATGTGCCCCAAAAGCCGTCCCCAAAATATCTTGATGCCAATATTGCACCTGATAAAAATGATCTGAAAGAATATCAAAGGTATAAGATTACAGAAACCGGTATTTCCCCACGGGCCATTCCGGGAACACCAAAAGGCATGTTTTTTTCAACCGGGC
The DNA here is from genome assembly GCA_023139225.1 of Desulfobacula sp. Taxonomy (GTDB): domain Bacteria; phylum Desulfobacterota; class Desulfobacteria; order Desulfobacterales; family Desulfobacteraceae; genus Desulfobacula. Next base: position 4,954 of record JAGLNZ010000241.1, read on the forward strand.
TGGAACATGATACATACGGCAGGCCAAATTACAGTGATGCAAACCATCTGGAAATGACCAAAAAACGGTATAAAAAATTCAATGCGGTTCTTTTTGAAGCACCTGCACCTGAGATATCGGTAACTGACCCGGATGAATTTGATATTGGGGT
>JAGLNZ010000242.1 GCA_023139225.1 Desulfobacula sp.
TTTTCAGATAAGTGTAAAAAAATTCTTATTCCCGAATTGAATTTTTCAGGACAGTTTGCCCATTTTGCAACCCAAATTTTAAAAAGGCCTGTTGAAAGACTCAATTTTATCACCGGTCGTCCCATGGCCTCCGAGGACATTCTTCAAAAGATGAGGGAAATGTAATGGAAGCAATTAAATCAGAATATCTTGATGAAAAATTAGAAACAGTCAGGGGCCTTGATTTTTTACAATACCGGTCACAGGATCTTCCCACCTGGTGTCCGGGCTGCGGCTATTTTGGAATCGTTGATGCTTTTTACAAGGCCTGCCGGGAGCTTAGTTTAAAGCATGAGGATATTGTAACCGTCAGTGGTATCGGCTGTTCCGGCCGGACCCCGATTTTCGTCAATTCCTATGGATTCCATACCCTTCATGGCCGGGCAATACCCGTGGCATCAGGATTAAAACTTGCTAGAGAAGACCTGACCGTGTTTGCGGTTGCAGGGGATGGGGATGCCCTGGGTATTGGCGGCGGACATCTGCCCCATGTGGCAAGAAAAAATATTAATATTACCTTTTTACTGTTTGATAATTCCATATACGGGCTGACCAAAGGCCAGTCTTCTTCAACAACACCCTATGAAATGAAGACCAATTCCCACCCGGCTGGAAATCCCGATACCCCGTTGAATCCTGTTAAGCTTGCGCTTTCCTATGGCGCATCATTTGTAGCAAGAGGATATGCAGGCAATCCTTTGGGGTTAAAACAGATTATCAAAGAGGCCACACGGCATAAAGGGTTCAGTTTTGTTCAGATTTTAACCCCCTGCGTGACCTTTGATAAGGAAAACAAAACCTGGAAGAATCTTAAAGAAAATGTGTATGATTTAAAGCTTGGCATTGAGGAGAAAAACATGGAGACAGCCATGCGGATTGCCCAAGATGAACCATATGGTGTCGGAATCATTTTTCAGGACAAAAAAAGGCCTCATTATCAGGAAATACTGCGGAACCTAAATAAGGCAGATTAACCAAAATATTTTGCTATTGAACCCGGATCAGTCTTAATGCATCCATTCTAAGCCTGGCTGAAGCCAGGTGCTCTAAAAGTGAATCCATCTGTATTTGGGCAAGTTTAATTTCTTTTGTTTTAATAGCAGGATTTATCTTTTTTAATTCGTTCAGACGGATAATCTCTTTTCCAAGAATGTCCTTTATCCGGGTTTTTCCTTTTTTTATTACAGCCTTGGAATGACTTGCAGCAATTGAAACACTTTTTTCGATCATGGAAGGGATCAATACCTGCCTGACCTGTTCCATATCCTTGAACCAGTTGGTTTGATCGGGCACCAGGTTTTTTGCAAGAACTCTAAATTCATGTTTTTCAGTGATATCATTCCCTTTGTGGTCTACAACAATGCGAATGGGATCAGCCATTATGTATCTTTCAAGGTTCAAGCTCTTTGGGGCAACACATTCCAGTATAAAAACAGTTTCCAGCAAAATTGCCTGATTTTTCTGTCTGTTTAACAATGCGGTTGCACAGGATCCGGTACCATTGGTGATAAAATATTCAAAGGTCTGCTGGACAAAAGGGTGATCCCAGGAGAAAAAATTAACATCATCTCTGACAATGGCAGTCTGTCTGTTAAATGTCATGGTATCCGACAGGCTCGTCAAAGCTGGGAATTTTTCATCTGTCCTATTGCTTGAGTTTAGTTTAAATATGGTTTTGTCAATATAATCGGTTTCAATGCCATAATGATCCAGAATCCGTGTCAAAAGCTTATCAAGATTTTTATTATTTTCAGTCTGGACAATATGATCAATAATTTTTTTTGCAGATTCCGGTTTGAAAGAATTCATTTCAAGGAGAACATTTTTGCCCTTTTCAAGCCTTTCATTCACTTTAGTACAATAGGCGTTTGTTTCAAAAATTAATTTTTTCAATAGGGATTTTTCAACACCAGCCTCTTTTTTTGATTTTTTGAAAAGATCCTGCAGGTTTTGTTGAAATTTTTTATAAATCAAATGGACGCCGTTTATGTTGTTTTCAAACAGGTTTAATCCGTCCATATACCATTTCGCCAGAATTTCATAAACACTTCCAAGGATATAGGGAATATAGATCTGAATATCATTTTTCTGGCCGATCCTGTCAACACGGCCGATTCGCTGTTCCAAAAGCTCCGGGTTCAGGGGCAGGTCAAATAAGAACAAATGATGAACAAACTGAAAATTTCGTCCTTCACTGCCGATTTCAGAGCAGATCATTATGCGGGCGCCATTTTCCCGAGAAAACCAGGCAGCATTCCGGTCCCGTTGCAAAAGGCTCATGGTTTCATCAAATCTGGCAACATCAATTGACATATGGCTTGCAATAGCTTTATCAATGGCAACCACCTTTTCTTTTGAACTGCAAATCACAAGGATTTTCTTTTTTTCTTTTATCAGTTCAAGAAGATATGAAAGTCTGGGGTCATGTGTGAATGTATAAGCATTTGTCTTTTCTTTATTGGAGAATTCCTGGTTTATCTCCCTGATTTGAGATGGTGTTGCCTTTAAAGGTTTTAAATGGGCCACTCGTTTTGGGAATCCTTTGATCACATTTCTTTTGTTCCTGAAAATCACCCGGCCGGGACCATAGGAATCAAGGATGTGATCAGCAGTTTTTCTTTTTTTTATAAATTTTTTAACAGTTTTAATGGTTTTTTTATATTGGGCTGTTTCATCACAATAGGTTTTAAAATCAAAATATCGTTCCGGATCAAGAAGCTGAAGATGAAGAAAATGGTTTTTTACTCCCATCTGTTCCGGTGTCGCCGTCAGCAGCATCAATCCGAATGTTGTTTTAGCAAGGGTTTTAATAAATCCATAGATTTTTTTATCGTCGGTAATATGATGGGCCTCGTCAATGACCACCATATCCCATCCTGCCTCGATAATTTGTGACTGGTGTTTTGTGTTTTTAAGAAAATCCATGCTGATAATACCCAGCTGGCGTTCCAAAAATGGATTTAGCCCCGAACTTTCCTGTTCAAGGCTTAAACAATAGTCCTCATTAAAGAGCATGAAAGAAAGATTGAATTTTCTGTACATTTCTATAAACCACTGATGAACCAAAGATTCCGGGACAACAATCAACAAGCGTTTTGCCCTGTGGGTAACAAGCAGATTGTGGAGAATCAGACAGGCTTCTATGGTTTTACCCAGGCCTGTTTCATCGGAAAGCAGAACCCTTGTGATATATCGTGACGTAACCTTGTCTGCAATGAAAAACTGGTGGGGGATCAGTTCCACCTGGCCACCCAGAAACCCCTTTGCAGGAGAAGCATGGTAGCATGCTTTTGACTGCAGCACCTTATACCTTAAATCAAACAGCTTTCCGGGATCTGTAATCCCGGCGAAAAGCCGGTCCTGGGGCATGGAAAATGAAATCGTATCACTAAGGTCTTTCTCGCAAACAACCATATCCTTTCCGGAATAATATATAAGCCCTTCTGATTCAGATAGGGTTTGAATTTTAAGTCCGGTATTATCTTTTAATTGAATCTTATCTCCCGGCTTGAAGATGATTCGCTTAAGTGGAGCAGATTTCAGGGTGTATTGCCGGATGCAGTCACTTGAATCAAACCGCACACGGATTGTTCTGTTGTCGAATTCTACCAGGATTCCCAGACCCAGTTCCGGTTCGGTTTCACTGATCCATCGCTGTCCTGTAGCTAATTGGTGCATGAGGTTAATCTTCTCTAAAGATCTTTAAAAAGAGCAGGTTATGACATGATTCATACTAAATTGTCAACGGGTTTGTTATCTGGTGCCAGGGTAATTACAACCTGTTCGTTAGATTTCTTCCAGCACAGATTGCCCGGGGCTTGACAAAACCAGGCGGTTCATAGGATTATATGGACACTGCCATGGAAGCTTCTTGAAACGCCGCACTCTTTGTAAACATGATAAAGGATAAACCGCCAAAGGTTTATAGTAATGATTTATACGCATTTTGGGGGATGATGTGGAAAACCAAGAAAAATCATTAATGCAATTGACCAGTGAATTAGAGGAATACAAAGCCGAATGCAAAAAAGCGCAGGAGGTATTGAATAAATGCCGGGATAGATATTTTCCTGCCATGGATGCAGTGCCTGATCCTATTGTATTTTATGATGTGGAAGGCAAGGTGACTTACTTGAATCCAGCTTTTACGCAGCTTTTCGGATGGGACCTGGACGATCTTTTAAATAAAAAAATTGATTTTGTGCCTGAACAGAACATCAAAGAGACCCAGGAAGGCTTAAGGCGGATGTTAAAGGGTGAGAAGATTCTTTCCCTGGAAACCAGACGTTTTACCAGCGATGGAAAAATTCTGAATATCCAGCTTAGCTCATCAGCCTACAAGGATCATTGCGACAAAGTTATCGGGAGTATTGTGATTTACCGGGATATTACTGAAAAAAAGAAAATTGAAGTGATGTTGCTTGAAAGCGAAAAAAAATACCGCTCAGCAATGGAAGCAGCCGCAGACCCGATTATTGTATACGATAATGAGGGATTGGTTACCTATTTTAATCCTGCTTTCTCACGTGTTTTTAAATGGTCTTTGGAGGAACGTATAAATAAGAAAATGGATGATTTTGTGCCTGAGAAAAATTGGCCGGAAACCAAAAAAATGATTGACATGGTAGTGGTCGGCAAGTTTTTTTCCAGCATTGAGACTGCCAGATATGACAAGAACGGAAACATCATTCCCGTCAGCATCAGCGGTTCCACATATCAAGATGAAGACAATCAAGTAATAGGCAGTGTCATAAATATTCAGGATATCAGTGAGCGCAAACAGGCCCAGAAGACATTGAAGGACAAAGAAAAATTAAAGGGTGCTCTTGAGATGGCCGGTGCAGTATGTCATGAATTGAGTCAGCCCGCAATGATCATTGCAGGATATTCCAAGATTTTATCAATGAATATTACTAAAGACAATCCCTTGTACGATAAAGTGGATAAAATCAAAGAACAGGTCGACAGGATAGGGGCTTTAACGAAAAAGCTCATGAATATTACAAAATATGAAACAAGGGAATATAGTAAAGGCAAAAAAATAGTCGATATTGATAAGGCCTCCCAAGAATAATGAAGACAATAAAATCACTGGAGAAAATAAGTTTCAATTCGTTATTCATAGCATTTAATGAAGCATTTATAGATTATGAGATACAATTAAATAAAGATGAATTGCGTATCATGTTAGATCGTAGAGGATATGTTTCTAAATTATCATTTGGTGCGTTTGAAGATGAAAAAATCATTGCTTTTACTTTAAACGGAATCGGTTTATTTAATGGAGTTAAAACTGCTTATGACGCAGGAACAGGAACTATAAAAGAATTTAGGGGGCAAGGAATGGCATCTAAAATATTCAAGTATTCGATACCATTTTTAAAGGAAGCCGGTGTGTCCCAGTATTTACTTGAAGTTTTGCAGCATAATACAAAGGCGGTTTCAGTTTATAAAAAACTTGGATTTAAAATAACCAGAGAATTTAACTACTTTAAGCAAAAAAACAAAAATATCAGTTTGAACTCAAGTGGAATACATCCAGAATATAATTTGCAGAAAACGGATTTATCTCTAAATAAATTGATGATCGAATTTTGGGACTTTATCCCTTCCTGGCAAAATAGCTTTGAAACCATTTTTAGAAAAATTGATGATTTTAAAATTATTGGAGCGTATAAAGGTTTAGAATTAATAGGTTATTGTATAATTGAGCCTGGCTCAGGAGATATAACTCAAATTGCAGTGGATAAAGAATATAGAAGAAAAGGGATTGCTTCTGTTTTGCTTAAAGAAGCGTTAAAATTTAATCAATATAGTTCTATCAAGGTTGTAAATACCGAACTTGATTGCAGGTCAATTACAGAATTTTTACGAAAAAATGCAATTCCATTAAAAGGAAGGCAATTTGAAATGATTAAACAATTATGAATATTTACGTTAATTCTCCAATTTTCATCGTTTCAACGGCAGAATGAATTGTAGAGTGGCCCGTGAGCATGATGACTTCCACGAGGGGGTGTTTTCCTTTGAGTTTTTTAATTGTTTTAATGCCATCAAGATCAGGCATCTTTACATCCATAATAACAACATCAACGGTGTTGTCGTTTTCAAGTTGATTCAGCGCTTCTATTCCGGAAAAAGCACAATCCACCTCAAACCCTCTTTGACGAAGTCGCCGGGCGAGAGTTTCAATAAATGACTTTTCATCATCAACAAGAAGGAATTTAAAAGTGTTCATATATCTTTCCTATTGGTGGATTCAAAAAATAGTCCGATTTTTACCCGCCTATATTTAATGAGGTATCGGCCTAAAAAAAATTATATCAAAATATTTGGTGGCTGAAAAGGGATATTCAAATATCCAGATTCTGATATAGTGCAGACTATAATTCAGGGCCTTAATAGGTCCATTCCATACACGTACTGTGAGCTGTAACTGTAACGTGTATATGTTACTTTTTAAAAAATCTCCGACTACAACATGTGTATCTGCTGTCTCAAATCGTTTCTAAACAGTTATTTTTTGTTAAAAGTGGTTATAATTAGTAAGTCATATAAGACATAAACTAAAATTTTGTATAAATATTGACAGATACCTACATAGATGATAGCAACTGAATTTATTTAAATTATTTTGGAGGTAATATAATGCGTTTAATTTATCTGTTAATATCGTTGTTGATGGCAATCCCGGCATGGGCGGGCTCTGATTTGACTATATATTCCGGAGCAGGGTTGATGAAGCCTATGGAAACACTAAGAATCAATTTTGAAAAAGAGCATGATATACAAATAAAGGTACATTATGGAGGATCAGGAGAAATTTTCGGAATGCTGGGCACAGGACAATGTTGTGATGTGTTTATCCCCGGTGCTGAAAAATACACCAATGATGCCAAGAAAAATGGCTGGGTCAAGCCGGGCACAGATCAGAAAGTTGTAAAACATATCCCGGTCATTGTGGTTCCCAAGGGGAATCCCGGCAATATCAAGAGTCTATCGGATCTTGCCAGAAAAGATGTTAAGATTGCCCTGGGTGATCCAAGAGCATGTGCAATTGGAAAACTTTCCAAAAAGCTTCTTCAAAAAAATAATCTTTATGAGGGTGTAAAAAAGCGGATAGTGGTTTCCGGACCTACGGTCAATCAATTGTTGATTTATGTGGCAATGAATCGTGTCCAGGGTGCTATTATCTGGGAAGATGTTGTGGCCTGGGCAGAGGGTAAAGGCAAAGTGGAAGTCATTCGGATACCGGAAAACGAAAATATTATTAAAACCGTTCCCTGCTCTGTTACGACCTGCTCAAAGAATCCTGAACTTGCCCGGCAGTTTACCCAATATATTGCATCAGACCAGGCGATTGAGATATGGGAGAAATGGGGATTTAAAAGATGCGCAAAATAGGCTGGTTCGAGGCTGTTCTGATTGTGCTCCCCATTTTTTTGACAGGAGCATTACTGGCAGCTATCATCTCTTTGTTTTTAGTACCAACCCTTGCTGAAATATGGGAGTCATTATTGAGTGAAGAAATGCTTTTTTCACTTAAACTGACGATGTGGACCAGTTCTTTGTCCACTGCCCTTGTTTTCATGGTCGCAGTTCCCACCGGTTATTCTTTGTCACGAATTAATTTTTGGGGGAAGAGTATGGTAAAGGCCATTATCGACCTTCCCATTGCATTTCCTGAATTGGTTTTAGGGTTATGCCTGCTGCTGCTGTTCGGCAATCCTGTTCTGCAAAATTTTTTTGGAAGGCTGGGGTTTGATTTTGTGTTTACCAAACAGGGCATTGTTCTTGCCCAGTTCTTTACGGCGCTTCCCTATGCGGTCAGAATCATAAAATCAACCTTTGATTATATTCCTCCCCGCCTGGAATTTGTTTCAAGGAGCCTGGGATATTCCATGTTTGAAACATTTTTAAAGGTTTCCCTTCCTTTGGCCAAGAGTGGTTTGCTGGCGGCAACCATCATTGCATTTGCCCGGAGTATCGGAACCTTTGGAACGGTTCTGATCCTTGCCGGCGGGTCATACATGCAAACCGAGATTCTCCCCATCACCCTGTATCTGAATATTTCTTACGGCAATATGCCCATGGCCATTACTTCGGGTATTATTCTTGTTATTGTGTCTTTTATTGCCATTTTAATATTTGAAAAATCAGAGGCAAGCATATGAGTTATTTAAGTGTTGAAAATTTGAGCATAAATTTAGGCGAATTTGCATTAAAATCGCTTAATCTGGAACTGGATCAAGGAGATTATGCAACCATTATAGGTCCCACAGGCTCAGGGAAAAGTATTCTGCTTGAATGCATTATCGGATTTTTTACACCGGAAAAAGGAAGTATTATTTTGGAAGGCAGGGATATTGTTAATGATTTGCCTGAAAAAAGAGGGATAGGCATCGTGTACCAGGATTATGCCCTTCTTCCCCATTTAACGGTTTTTCAAAATATTGCCTACGGGTTAAGAAAAATTAAAAAAAATATTATCAAAGGAAAAGTTGAAGATATTGCTGCAAGTTTGAAGATTGAGCATCTGTTGAATCGGAAACCGGGCACTCTTTCGGGAGGAGAACAGCAGCGCACAGCCCTTGCACGTTCTTTAGTCGTCAACCCACGGCTGTTGCTCATGGATGAGCCGTTTTCAGCTCTTGATCCCGGAACAAGAAAAGAAATTCGCCAGCTTCTTTGTGATGTGATTGATAAAAAATGTACCACGGTTATCCATGTGACCCATGATATGAAGGATTTATGGGCACTGGCTGATAAAGCTGCAATTTTGCGCCAGGGAAAAATCATTCAATGCGGAGCTGTCAGGGATGTTTTTGAACGGCCCGTTAATAAATTTGTTGCCGATTTTGTGGGAGCATCATTCTGGGAAGCAAGTGTTGATGCTAAGAGCAACGGCATCACCAATCTTAAACTTGGCGATTTCAACATTTTTTCTAAGGATAATGCTGCACAAGGAGAAATAGTTAAAGTGGCTGTCCGGCCAGAGGAAATTTTGCTGTATAATGCTCCTCCGGATAATCTGAACGGAGACAATCTGTTTAAAACCAGGGTGGAAAAAATTAAGTGCGAAGGGGATGTCTGGGCTGTCAGCGTTAAAATCGGGGACACAAAACTTTTGGTCAACTCAACACGAAATATGATGTCCGGGCTTTATCCAAAACCTGGAGACACCCTTTATGCCAGGATAGACACTGATCACGTCAGGATTGTCCGATAGGTGTGTCAAGTCAGACCCTGAAATCTTGATCTAAATCATGGATTTGTTCCAATGCATGTCCTATAGTTGAGTTGTATCTAAGGAGGGTATGGGTTGGAATGTTTAAAATGGTTAAAGTAAATTTGAGTTCACAGACAGTCAGAAGGGGGGTGCAGATCCTGTTTTTGATCATTGTCTGTTTTATCGGGTTCAGGTTCAGTCAGTTTGCAGGTGCGCTTGAAAAAGGAATGCTTCCCCTGGTTGACCGGCCGCCCGGTGTTGAGGTGTTTTTACCCATTGGTGCTTTGGTCAGCTTGAAGTATTTTGTTCTTACCGGAATCATCAATGAGGTTCATCCTTCCGGTCTTGTTCTTTTTCTCATCATTTGTGTGACAGCATTTATTGCCAAAAAAGGGTTCTGCTCCTGGGTCTGCCCATTTGGGTTGTTGTCGGAGTATCTGGTAAAAGTTCATTATCAGATCTTCAAACATGGGCTTTGCCTTCCGTTCTGGCTGGATAGGATACTTCGTACCGGTAAATATTTTCTTGCCGGTTTTTTTATCTGGACCATCTTTTTTAAGATGCCTTTGGAAGCTATTGAAAGATTTATTAACAGCCCGTACAATATTCTGTCTGATATAAAAATGTTTAAGTTTTTTACCCAAATTTCTATGACCGCCTTTCTGGTTATCCTGGGAATAATCCTGTTGTCTGTTTTCATCCGGAATTTCTGGTGCCGGTACCTGTGTCCTTATGGAGCGGTTTTAGGTGTTTTAAGTCTTTTAAGCCTGGGCAGGATTAATTTTAACCCGTCCCATTGTTCGGATTGCAAGAAGTGTGAAAAAGTCTGTCCCGGACTGATTAACATCCGACAGGGAAAAAGTTTTTTTTCCCTTGAATGCAGTACATGTTTGCAATGTATAAATGTCTGTCCCGAAAAAGGTGCTCTTAAGTATTCATTTTTGAAAACCAGGTTCTCTATGGGAAGTATTGGTGTGGCCTTGAGCCTTTTGATTATATTTTTCGGCGGGATTGCCATGGCTAAGATGGCCGGGCATTGGGAGAACAAGATTTCAAAAAAAACCTATTTTTTTTATATGATGACCCAGGGAATGATGGATAAACCTGAGGAAAAAATGATTCAAATGATGGAAAAAATGCAGAAAAGGAGAACTCAGTCCCAATAATTTTTCAAGGAATTTTGTTTTTATTGATTTAGATCAATTCATTCAAAGCATTTTTCTGTTAATTTATAATTAAATAAATAAAAATACAGGAGGAATAAATCATGCACAACGGATGTTCCGGTGCTTATGAATCAGGCAAACAAATCGTTGATAAAATCAGAATGATGGGGTTTAATAAAAGTCCGATGACCACAAATCTTAAAATTGATTGCACTAATTGTGATACTATTTTCCAAATGGAATATATGGAGTCTCAATGCCCTTCCTGCGGGATGGTATATGGCGTCACCCCCTGTCATGCCCATAGCACACAATTTGTCAAGGCAGCAGGAGTAAAATACTGATATGCAAAATACAATTGATGATATAAAAAAAAGAATAAAGGAACTTGAGATCCTGATCAGGGATACAAAATCACGTCTTCCGGCCCACTCTACCAAACCCCCGGTCATGATGGACCTTCTTGAATATGAAGATGAATACGATGCATTGCAGGAAAAGCTCAATAAATTAAAAAACAAGTGATTTTAACATGGAAGATTCAAAGATATTTGATAAAAAATATAATGAATACCTGTCCTTAATCAAGGGTTTTGATTTTTTAAAAAAGGCAGAGATCCTGGGAATTCAAAAAAGGAACAAATTATTTATTTTTGAATTTTTCAACCGGCAGATTGCATTTGACCTGAACGATTTTACGGATATTGCAGGAGACAAGGTTACTTTTGCCGTTAAGGTGGTCCTTTGCAAATATTTATTAATGTGCCCGGAAACAATATCAAAAAGCGCAAACAGGCTGGTTACATTCAGGGAGTTTGCAAATGCAGGTCCATTATTCTCAAGTTTCACCGCAAATACAAATAAGATAATTGAAACCACTTTTTCAGGGCAGCTTGAAAAGCTTAAAACACGATGCCTGAAATTGGGGGGAACTATAATGGAAAATAAATCCTATGATCTGAGTGTCAGGTTCCGGGCGCTTCACAGGATACCGATTATTCTTAATTTCAATGACAAAGATGAACTCATGCCTGCAACGGCAGCATTCCTTTACCATGATAATGCCCAAAATTATCTTGACCTTCAATGCTTGACCATTACCTGTACCTATCTTACAGGTCAGCTTATTCAAAGCAAATAAAAAGACTCATTTTTACCGATGTAGGATTTACTATGGACTTAAATCCATTTTGGTTTTAATACTGTCTAAGTGAACAAACAGCATTTTTTCTTATGACAGGAGTGTTACCTTGGAGAGAAAAGAAATAATTTCTGCAAAATTTATTGTTAAAGTATTTGCCGGGATATCATTGTTGTGGTTTTTGCCATCGGCCCTTGCACTAGCTCAAACTGCCGGGTCACAGGATATTTCGTGGAAACAGATTTTTATTGGCATCGCAGGCGGCCTTGCTTTTTTCCTGTATGGTATGGATAAGATGAGCAATGGCATGAAAACTACTGCCGGTAATAAAATGCGTTCCATTCTTGCCTCTCTGACCAAAAATCGTGTAATTGCATTGATAGTAGGTGCTTTTGTCACCATGGTAATCCAGTCAAGCAGCGCCACAACCGTGATGCTTGTCAGCTTTGTCCAGGCAGGACTTTTAAATTTTGTCCAGTCCATGGGCGTTATATTGGGCGCAGATATCGGTACCACGATCACCGCCCAGATGATTGCATTCAAACTTACAGATTATGCACTTCTTATGGTGGCCATTGGTTTTCTTTCAAAAATGTTCGGTAAAACAGAGAAAATAAAAGCCGTCGGGGATATTGTTCTGGGATTTGGAATTCTTTTTTTTGGTATGAAGCTGATGAGTGATGCCATGAACCCTCTGAGAACTTATCCTGTTTTTATCAACCTGATGAAGGATTTGGAGAATCCTTTTATGGGTATTTTGGTCGGTGCCGCCTTTACTGCAGTTGTTCAGAGCAGCAGCGCCACAACCGGTGTGCTCATTGTTCTGGCACAGCAGGGTCTTATTTCCCTGGAAGCGGGCATTCCGGTTATTTTTGGTGCAAATATCGGCACCTGCGTTACAGCAGCCCTTGCAGGAATCGGGGCTTCAAGAGAAGCAAAACGGGTCGCCCTTGCCCATGTCATGTTCAAGGTCGCCGGGGTGTGTCTGTTTATTTTCTGGATTCCCCAGTTTGCCGGTATCATAAAGGCTTTAGCTCAAAATTTTGGTTCGGGAACTGCAAGGCAGCTTGCCAATGCCCATACGATATTCAATGTGAGTCTGGGACTGTTTTTTCTACCGTTTATCCATATTTTTGCAAAAATTGTTTATATTATTTTACCTGAAAAAGAAAAACCCAAAAGTCATGAAATCGTCACACAATATATCGAAGAGTCCATGTTGGATACGCCGTCCCTTGCAATTGACCTGGCCCGGGCGGAAATGTCCCGCATGGCAAAGCTTTTAGGCAGAATGCTCAATGCAATCATCATCCCTTTTCTATCGGATGAGGATCATATATCCAAAGAGGCGGGAAAAGGTGCTGATGCACAGCTTCTGGTCAGGGAAATCCCCAAAAGAGATGAAATATTTCCGGACCTGACGCTTCTTGAGGGCCTTCATCTGCGTGAAGCTAAAATTGATTTTTTAGAAGAAAAAATAAGTGCCTATCTTACAAATATCGCCCGGGGTAATATTACCGAGGAACAGGCCGCAGAGGTTTTCGGAATGGTTTCCATTGTAAAAGATATGGAAAGCATGGGGGATATCATTCACAGAAATATGATTCCCTTGATTGCCAAGAAAAAAAAGCTTCATTATGATTTTTCCACAGCAGGGAAAGAAGAACTGCTCATTTATCACAGCAAGGTAACAAAACAGATTAATCTTCTCAGGGAAGCATTCCATGAGACAGACCCAGAAATTGCCTATCAAATTATGAAAAAAGAAAGAAAATATCTTGATCTGGAATCAAAATACAGGGCAAGGCATCTTAAGCGGATTATTCTAAAAAAAGAGGATTCTGTTGAAACCACTGAAATCCATATGGAATTAATGGATCTTATGAAGCAGATTGTATTGTATTCTGCCAATATTGCCCAGACCTATATCGGGACCACCCCCCAGATAGGGGTTGAGCATGCGCATGTCGATGAGATTGAAGAAGACTCAGATTGTGTCAATGCCTGACCTGATTTTATCCCGTACGGCCTTAAAAAAATGGAGCTGCGAATCTTGTGCGCTTCTGGAAAAAATGAATGACTGACAGATTAAATTTAACAACCGGTACAATTGCCAGGCAGCTATTAAAGCTTTCCAGTCCTATCTTGTTTGGAATGCTCATGTTCACCCTTTACCTGCTGACAGATCTGTATTTTGTCGGTCGCCTGGGACCCGATGCTGTGGCGGCATTATCCATTTCCGGCAATGTTTTTTTTGTACATTTAGGCCTTTCTTTTATTATTGGAACCGGAGCAATGGCCTTGATTGCACAGGCCTATGGTGCCAAAAAGTTTGACCGTGCAAAACAAGTGTTTAAACAAAGCCTTATCTTAAGCCTGATTACCGGCAGTATTGCTGCTGTGACCGGTTTGTTAATTGCTCACCCCTATATTAGTTTTTTCGGCGGCAAAGGAATGGCCCTTAAATGGGGGGTAGAGTACTTTCAGATCTATTCGGTGTCTCTTTTGTTTTTACTCTTGATGCATGTTTTCAGTTCCTGCTACAGGGGCATGGGGGATACCAAAACTTCCATGCTGATCATACTCCAGTCCCTTGTTTTAAATATTATCCTGGACCCTGTTTTTATTTTCGGCCTGATGGGCTTTCCTGCTCTGGGCGTTAAAGGGGCGGCGCTTGCATCTTTAATATCCCAGAGTTATGG